>JAIPJT010000029.1 GCA_021733985.1 Victivallales bacterium
TGAAGTTAAATTAAGATTTTTTTTAGTATTTTTTATATAAAAAAATATACACCAAAAGTAAAAGGCAGTACAAACAACATCTTTCCTTTCTGATAACCAGACTACAGACTCAATCCTTTGTGGATGAACAGCAAAAATTAATGTTAATAAAAAAGCTATAACTGGTTTTATTCTGAACAAATTTAAAATTTGATAAAAAGCTATTGAAGCAGCTATGAACCAAAATATATTCTGTAAATGATAACCAAATGAATAAAATCCCCATATATTATAATCAAACACATAAGAAAACATTGTTATCGGAGTATACATCTTATTATAAGGTTTTAAGCAAAATTCTAATATATTTTTTAAGGAGAATTTCAAATATGGATTACTAAGTATATACTCCTTGTCATCCCAGCCCTGCAGTATAGGAAATTTCCATGAAAAAGAATACAGCAGTACAATTAAAATGGTAAGTGCAATTATGTAAATAGTATTATATTTGGGAGAAAGGTATTTTTTAATAAAAAATAAGTTTTTTAGCATTATTAATATTTCTCTATATAAGTTTTGTAAAAAATAACTTATCTACTAAGGTAATTAAATCATAAAAAAATTAAATATGAAATACCCTTTCAATGAAGAATTTTACTATAATACTATTCAAAAAACAATCAGATTAAGGTAAACTTTAATTGAATAATTTTTATAAAATGTTTAACCCCCCTTCTATAAATAATGGATAAAATAAAACTTTTTTTAAAGGAAAAAAAAAATCAGAAAGCCGCAATTTTTTTAAGCCGTACCGGGACAAATGCTGAAAAAATCCTGGAGTGCCGGGAAAAAAAAGAAAACCCCTCATGGGAACCTGCTGTAATAATAACCGACGCACCTGACAAAAGCCGGGCATCTGAAATTGCTAAAAAATTCAACATTCCGTTGGTATCCCACGATATAAAATATTTTTATAAAAATAAAGGATTAAAAAGAGTTTCTATTAAAACAGAAATAGAGCAGAAAACACGACAGGAATGGACTGAAGATTTAAGAAATATGATTTCCAGGTTTGACATAGATTTCGGTATTCTTGCAGGTTTTATTCCACTTACAAATATTACATCGGATTTTCCCTGTCTGAATGTCCACCCCGGCGACCTGACAGTTGAACAACAGGGAAAACGTTTACTGGTAGGTTTGCACACTCTACCAATCGAACGTGCAATTATCAGCGGTTTCGATTATATGAGGTCAAGTGTTATAATTGCGCAAACTTATACCGGTTCAGGGGGCGAAATGGACAGCGGGCCTATATTGGGAATTTCTGATGAAATACCGATTGATTTATGTTCTTACTCCAGAAAATACCTTATTGGAAATTACAAAAACCGCTCATCAAAACGCCCTCAAGGCGGTTACAATGATATTCTGGAAAAAATCGCCAGACACAACCAGGAACAGTTAAAAATACATGGAGACTGGGTAGTTTTTCCAAAAACAGTCAATGATTTTGCAAAAAACAGGTTTTCACTTGCTCCGGATGGTTCTCTATTTTACCGGACAGAAAGATCCTGGAAGAAAATTCACACAGTAATTTATAGAAAAAATGTAAAGGAACTTATTTGAAAAAACTAAGTTTTGAACTAAAATTAGATTAAATTGGATTTTTTTTGTTGTGATTTATTAATAAAAAAAAAGAGGTTTAGAGATGGTTAAATTTTACAATGTAAAAAAACGTGAATCTGTTGAGGTAGATGAAAGTTCCTGCTACAAAGTAGTTTATAAGAAAGAAACCAAAAAAGGTGTTCAGGAAAGATATGCTGTTCGTGCTAAAGATGACGATGGAACAAACTTGACAAAATTCATAAACAAAGCAACATTTGACAGCCTTAGCTGCCCACAGCAGTAAATTAAATATTTATTTAGTATTTGTCAAACACTCCTTTTTACGGGGAGTGTTTTTTTATATCTGAAGATATAACAATTACAAACTCAAATTATGCGTTTCACTGTATCTGCATCGTTAACAGCAATTCAAGTACCGTCGCATGACTGGTATGCAGTCAATGTCATTGAATTAAGGATTATGCATTCGGAATCAAAGGATTGATTCCCTCCACAAAATACAGAATTTGTGGTGAAGGGAACCAGTCCCCCCGGTGTCTTGGCGTAGCTTCAAGCGAAGACTGATGGTTCCGTAGACTAAGCAAAATCAATAATTTTGTTTTAATTCAACGGCATTGGGTATGCAGTAGTAACTACAGCAGCATTTTGTTGCCTTGCAGTTACAGCATACTGTATAGTTGCATAATCCGGGATAAAAGTTAACAGTTTTAATTTAAGAGAGTCATTTTATGATTGATTTACATATTCACAGTACGGCATCTGACGGGACAGATTCACCTGCTAAAATTATTGACAAAAGCATAGATTTGAATCTATATGCAATAGCTTTAACAGACCATGACACAGTATCTGGAATTGATGAATTCTTAAATAATGTAGCAACAAAAAATATTATAGGGATTCCCGGAGTCGAAATTGCAATGCTGTGGAAAAATCGTGAATACCACATTTTAGGTTACTGGATTGATCATAAAAACAGGAGACTTCTTGATCTTTTGCAATTGATAAGAGACAATAGAAAAAGCAGAAATCATAAAATAATTTCCAAATTAAACAATAATGGACTTAATATAAACTTAGAGGAAATATTACAGAAAGCCAAAGGCGAAAGTGTAGGCCGCCCGCACATAGCATCTGTCCTTGTTGAAAAAGGCTACTTTCCCACAATCAAAGATGTTTTCAGCACTTGTCTTGCGACCGGAGGCACCGGATATGTCCCGCGCATTCTGCCCACTCCTGAAGAAGCAATAAACACAATAAAAGAAGCCGGTGGAATAGCAATCTGGGCACACCCTTTTCACAGAGGAAAAGCGGGAAATAATTTTCAGGAAAACCTGGAATATTTTATAAAACTTGGTCTTGCCGGAATCGAGGCTTACTATCCAGAATTTTCACAAAATCAGCATAATAAAGCTATACAGGCTGCTTCAGATAATGGATTAACTCTTAGCGGCGGCACAGATTATCATGGAAGCAATCAGCCCGGAATAAATTTGGGTACCGGAAGAGGTAATCTTCAAATACCTAACAAAGTATATGACAAATTGCTGGATTATTATTCTAAGAGCTAAGGTTTCAGCTTTCATTTTCATATAAAATACTTTCCACCATCGGGTAGAAATAGCTGTTTACCTGATATAAATTACTGTTTTTAATTTTGACACTAGAATATTACTAATTATTAACTTTCAGAGAAAAACAGACAAAATGGTTAAGAATAAAGAATATAATTTTACAGAAATAGAAAAAAAATGGCAGAACTACTGGGAAAAAAATAAAACTTTTAAAACAGAAGATTTTGTAGATAAACCAAAATTTTATGCGCTTGATATGTTTCCTTATCCCAGCGGATCCGGCCTGCATGTCGGACATCCGGAAGGTTATACTGCTACAGACATTACCTGTAGATACAAAAGAATGCAGGGATATAATGTTCTCCATCCAATGGGATGGGATGCGTTCGGCCTGCCCGCAGAACAATATGCTGTAGAAACAGGAACTCATCCCTCTATAACGACAAAGAGAAATATAGAGGTTTTCAGAAAACAGATAAAGTCGCTGGGATTCAGCTATGACTGGGACAGAGAAATTAATACCACTGATGAAAAATATTACAGATGGACACAATGGATTTTTATTCAGCTCTACAAAAAAGGCCTTGCATATATTGACGAGGTCCCTGTAAACTGGTGTCCAGCTTTAGGGACCGTCCTTGCGAATGAAGAGGTCATCGATGGGAAAAGTGAGCGCGGCAATCACGATGTCATACGCAAGCCGATGAAGCAGTGGATGCTGAAAATAACAGCTTATGCTGAAAAGCTGCTCGAAGGTTTAGAGGAACTGAACTGGCCTGAAGGAATAAAGGAGATGCAGCGCAACTGGATAGGTAAGTCTACCGGCGCTGATGTTGATTTTGAAGTCGTCAACAGCAGCGAAAAAATAAGAGTGTACACCACTCGTCCTGATACACTTTTCGGAGCGACATACATGGTATTGGCTCCTGAACATAAACTTGTGAAAAAAATCACTTCTCAGGAACGAAAGGCAGAAGTTGAAGCTTATGTAAAGCATGCGGCAAAGATGAGTGAACTTGAGCGTACAGGGCTGAACAAAGAAAAAACGGGAGTTTTCACTGGAGCTTATGCTGTTAACCCGGTTAACGGAAATAAAATTCCAGTCTGGATAGCAGATTATGTTATGTTAAGTTACGGGACAGGCGCAATCATGGCTGTCCCTGCACACGATACAAGAGACTTTGAATTTGCAAAGAAGTTTCATATTCCCATAATTTGCATTATTTCGCCGAATAAAAAAGAAGCAAAAGCTGCAGGTGCCAATATTCAAAAAATCCTAAACGGAAATGAATGCTGGGTCGGCGATGGCAAAATGATAAATTCTTCTAATGATAAGGGACTTGATATAAACAATCTTGAAGTAACAGAATCAAAAAGAACAACCATTGAATGGCTCGAAAAAAAAGGGTTGGGGAAAGGGACAGTAAACTACAAATTAAGAGACTGGCTCTTCAGCAGGCAGAGATACTGGGGTGAACCCTTCCCTGTTATTCATATGGAAGACGGCTCAATTAAACTCGTACCGGAAAAAGATCTTCCACTGACCCTGCCAAATATAGATAATTTTAAACCCTCGGGCTCCGGCGAATCTCCTCTTGCAAATGCAGAAGAGTGGCTGAGTTATACTGATCCGGAAACTGGAATGAGGGGAAGAAGAGAAACAAACACTATGCCACAGTGGGCAGGCTCATGCTGGTACTATCTTCGTTATATTGATGCCATAAATGATAATGCCGCATGGGATAAGGACAAAGAAAAATACTGGATGCCTGTCGATCTATATATTGGAGGCGCTGAGCATGCAGTACTTCACTTATTATATGCGCGCTTCTGGCACAAGGTATTATATGACCTTGGCTACGTTTCTACAAAAGAACCATTCCGGAAACTTGTAAACCAGGGAATGATTCTCGGACTTTCATATAAAGACAAACGCGGTGTACTTGTTCCTGCCGACAAGGTAGACAGCTGTGACGGCAGATTTTATCATAAAGATACTGGTGAAGAGTTAACAGAATTTCCTGCTAAGATGTCCAAATCATTAAAAAATGTAGTTAATCCTGATGACGTCATCAAAGAATACGGAGCAGACAGTATGCGTCTGTATGAAATGTTCATGGGTCCTCTGGAAGCTACAAAACCCTGGAACACTGCAGGCGTTGAAGGGGTACACCGTTTTTTGAAAAAATCCTGGAAAATGATAACAGAGGCTGAAATAACAAATACACAACTGAGCAGAAAACAGCTTTTTGTCCTTCATTCCACCATTAAAAAAGTTACTGAGGATACAGAGAACTTAAGTTACAATACGGCTATCAGCCAGATGATGATATTTGTAAATGAATTTAGCAAAAACAGGGAACTGCCAAAAGACGCAGCACAAACTTTTATAAAACTTCTCGCCCCCTATTCACCTCATATAGCCGAAGAAATGTGGCAGATTTTAGGTAATGACAATACGTTAGCTTATGGAAAATGGCCGGAGTTCAACGAAGAATACCTTAAAGAGGAGGAAGTGGAAATACTTGTCCAGATACATGGTAAACCAAAAGCAAGAATCATGATGTCTCCTGAAACAAAGCAGGATGAAATGCGAAAAATAGCTATGGGAATCCCTGAAGTAGCAAACGCCCTTGAGGATAAAACAGTCCGTAAAGTTATCTGTGTACCTGGAAGATTAGTCAACATTGTGGCTAATTAGCGTTGAACTTCGCACGACGAAGTTTAATCTTTTCTGAAACAAAACGGTAGGGCGCGATCTCCGACCGTGTGAGCCATAACCCCGCTACTCCGGGGCGACGGCTTAGCGCGCCGCAATACAGCATTATTGTTAAATGTATAATAAAATTATACGATTTAATGCAATATTTTACTGTATAGTAATTTTTTGTTTCAGGGGAGAGCTAATCAGAAAAGGGTCAGAGAATCATTTTGAACTGAAATCTCGTCTGAGTTCACAATTTCAGTTCAAAAACTTCTTCCAAACTTTCCAGAAAGGGTCTATTTATACACACTACGATTGATTTTTCCGTAAAAATCAACCTTTAATTCGTGTATATAAATTAACTCACGATTTCAGGTATTTTTGTACTACTTAAACTTTATAAAGTTCAAATGCATAATTTAGGTTTAATGTTCTACTCCCATCATAACGTTCGAAGCTTTAATTACAGCGTAAGCATCTTTGCCTTCTCTTAAGCCGAGGCCTTCAGCCGATTCATTTGTAATGATCGAACAGATTTGTTCTCCACCATTCAATTCAATTGTAATCTCGCTGTTAACTGCACCTTTAACAACTTTTTTAACTGTACCTTTTAAGCAGTTTCTTGCAGAAATTTTCATATTCTCGTTGCCTTTCTCTTAAAGAAATTATGTTTCTGTTTATTCACACTAAAAACAGAAGCGGTCTTATTTATTGAATAGTCTTATAAAGCTGATTTGTAAATTTCGATTATCTCTTCGAGCGTAGCGCTTCTTGGATTTGCAGGAGCGCAAGCATCTTTCATTGCATTTTCCGCCATTAATTTAAGCTTTTCTTCTTCTACTCCAAGCTCTCCAAGACCGGCAGGTATTCCTACATCCGCTGCTAATGCCTGAATAGACTCAATCGCTATCTCCGCTGCGTCTCTTGCAGCCAGACCATCTATATTTTCGCCCATCGCTACAGCAATATCCACAAATTTGTCAATATTTGCAATCATGTTAAACCTTTCAACATGCGGTAGAATTATTGCATTGCATACTCCATGAGGAAGATCATAAATCCCTCCGGCCTGATGTGCCATAGAGTGAACATAACCTAATCCTGCATTATTAAAAGCCATACCTGCCAGGTATTCCGCATAAGCCATCTTATCCCGGGCTTCCATATCCTCTCCGTTTGCAACCGCTGCTCTAAGATACTGTGAAACGAGGCTGATTGCTTCCAGGGCACATGCATCTGTTACAGGAGTTGCACCGAGCGAAACATATGCTTCAACGGCATGTGTAAGTGCGTCCATTCCGGTCGCTGCAGTTAAAGCAGGCGGCATACCAACCATTATCTCGGGGTCATTAATGGCAACATCCGGAGTTATTTTCCAGTCGACAATTACCATTTTAATATGCCTTGAAGTATCAGTTATTACAGCAAACCGGGTCATTTCGCTTGCAGTCCCCGCGGTTGTATTCACAGCTACAAAAGTCGGCATACGTTTTGACAGTTTATTCAACCCCTCGTAATCAGCTATTTTTCCGCCGTTTGTAACTATTGTCGCAATCCCCTTACCGCAGTCATGAGGGCTTCCGCCGCCAAGTGTTAATATAGAATCACAATTACTTTTCTTATATATTTCAACACCTTCTTCAACATTCTTATCTGTAGGATTTGGTACAGTTCCATCAAACACTTCTGATTCAATGCCTGAATCTTTAAGGATATGTACGAATTTGTTTACTAATCCTGCCGCAGCAATACCCTTGTCAGTAACTATTAGGGTCTTTTTGCAGCCCCTTGAGTACAGTTCTTCACCTGTTCCTGAATGACACCCTACTCCCATAAGCGATACATTCGGGATAAAAAATTCATAAGTCTGTCTTCCTGTAGCCATTTTTTTCCTCCTGCTTTTTGTTTTACTTTAAAGTTACACATATACACAAGTGTATGCGTTTTTTTTAATCCGGCGTAGTTCCGCAATAGCGAAAACGAAGACTGGATGGTTTTTGTCCTTCGTAGCTGAACTTGAACATACATTTTATTTTTCGACCTTATCATTCGATACAGGTCATATCGTATTGTGTTATGGATAAATAACCCAAAAATTTTAATTGAAAATTGCTCTGTTTTGAATTATTCTGAATCTGCTAATCTTTTTTAGTTCTATTCCCCTATTACAGTGACAATAATTTTTCTGTTTCTCGGTTTATTATCTGCCTCATAATGAAAAATCTGCTGCCAGGTACCGTTTAAAATACGACTTTCCTCTACAGGAACAGTGATATCGGGGCCTGCAAGAGAAGCCTGCAAATGAGAATGGCCGTTACCGTCATGCCATGTTAACTCATGTCCATAGTTTCTATTCTGAGGTATAAGTCTGTTTAACAGTTCAGGAAAATCTTTTTCAAGGCCGGGTTCAAACTCAATTGTACCTATTATACCAGTTGAACCAACATTAAATATATGACATATACCAGTTTTTATATTTGAATTATCAAGAATCCTATTTACCTCCGGTGTGATATCAGTCATATCACATTTTCCGGAAGTTTTGATTCTTATTGTTTCCCTATAAACAGTCATCGGCTGTTCCTTTCCGGTCATGCAGAGTAGGAAGCGGTCGTTTCCTACTTACTTTTTTTGGGAATATCAAGCTTTATACTAAGTTCTTTCAGCTGTCTTTCACTAACTGAATTAGGTGCGCTCATCATTAAGTCCTGTGCCTGTTGATTAAACGGGAAAGCGATAACTTCACGAATATTAGGTTCATCTGCCAGTAGCATAACTATTCTGTCTACTCCGGGGGCTATACCGCCATGAGGTGGAGCACCATATTTGAATGCATTTATCATACCGCCGAATTTTTCATTAACAACCCTTTTATCATACCCCGCTATTTCAAAAGCTTTGTACATTATTTCAGGTTTATGATTTCTTATAGCTCCGCTGGAAAGTTCTACTCCGTTACAAACAATGTCATACTGATAAGCATAAACATCCAGAGGATTTTTTTCTAAAAGGTCTTTCATTCCTCCCTGAGGCATTGAAAAAGGATTATGACTGAAAATAACTTGACCGGCATCCTCATCCTTTTCAAACATAGGAAAATCTGTGATCCAGCAGAATTTATAGCAGTCTTTATTGATAATGTCCAAACGATTTGCAAGCTCTGTCCTTACTGCACCGGCAATATTATTTGCATTTTTTTCTTTGTCGGCAACAAAAAAGACAACATCACCATCTTTAACACCGGTTATACTTTTTACTGAACTGAGCTCTTTATCTGAAAGAAATTTAACAATAGGGCTTCTTTCTTTGCCGTTTTGAAAAATTATATAAGCCAGTCCCTTTGAACCTTCAGACTGTGCATATTTAACCATACTGTCAAAAAAGCTTCGCGGTTTATCAGCTATGTTCTCGACTTTCAGCGCACGAACTACACCGCCCTTTTTTACTGTCCCGGAAAAAGCGTTAAATTTACTGTTTTTAAAAACTTCAGAAACGTCCTGAATAATAAGAGGATTTCTCAGGTCAGGCTTGTCTGTTCCATATTTCAGCATTGATTCTTCATAGGGAATCCTTATAAATGGAGCCTCAATAACCCCCTTTTTACTGTATTTATTAAAGACATGGACGAACAACTCCTCCATTGCCGAAAAGATATCCTCCTGTGTCACAAAACTCATTTCCACGTCTAACTGATAAAATTCCCCGGGCGAGCGGTCAGCTCTGGCATCTTCATCTCTAAAACAGGGAGCTATCTGAAAGTATTTGTCAAACCCTGCAACCATTAAAAGCTGCTTGAACTGCTGCGGCGCCTGTGGCAGGGCATAAAATTTCCCGGGATGAAGTCTGCTGGGTACCAGATAATCTCTTGCACCTTCAGGAGAACTGCTCGTTAAAATGGGAGTCTGGAATTCCGTAAATCCAATATCAATCATTTTTTTGCGGATTTCAGATATTATCGCTCCCCTTAAAAGAATATTATTTTTGAGTTTTTCCCTTCTCAGATCGAGAAACCTGTGTTTAAGCCTTATTGCTTCAGAGCATTTATCATCTTTTGCAATTTGAAATGGTATAATTTCAGCTTCTCCTAATATTTCCATTTCATCTGCAACTATTTCGATTTCACCTGTTGCAAGCTTTGGATTAACAGACTCCACAGAGCGCTCTACAACTTTACCGGCAAAGCAGATTACCGTTTCAAGGCGCCAGTGTTCAAGTGTTTTATAAAAATCACGCTTGGGATCTATAACTATCTGGACAAGACCTGTTTTATCTCTAAGATCTATAAAAATAATACCACCATGATCTCTAACACTGTGAACCCAGCCCGATACTTTTACTGTTTTATCAATATCATTTTTCGATATTTTACCGCAATAAATAGTTCTATATCTTTGGCTTTCTTTAAACATTTCAGTCCTTTCATAAAATAGCATAAGCTGTTCAAATAAATTTATAATTTAATATATTTACGACGCCAAACAAATTAAAACTGAAATTTTATTTGCATAAAAAAATAATTCTAAATAAATATTTGAACATACGTAGAAATTAATATCTTTTATACTAAATTAAAAAACTTATTACTATAAGATATTTTGATCATTTTAACAGTAAATTGTAAGATAAAATATAAACTTGCAGATTTTTAAGTATATATTTTTTCCGATAACGAAATGAAAGGTAAATAATATGGATTTAATTAGAAATATTGTAAAAGATTCTGTAAAGATTGAGAAAGAACAACTTGAACCCTGTCTGAAACAGGTTGATTTCACCGTTCCATCGGATAAAGTCGAAGCCGGTTACAATAAGATAGCAAAAGCTTTCGCGAAAGAAGCTAAATTACAGGGATTCAGGCCGGGAAAAGCTCCTGTTTCAATGGTTAAACAGATTTACAAAAAAAATATTGAAGAAGAAATGGTTAAAGAACTCTGCTCTATTGCTTTTCAGCCTATAACCGAAGAATTTGATATGCTTTCGTATAATTTCGCTGATAATAAAGAGCCTGAAGTAAATCTCGGTTCAGATTTTAAGTTTTCATTAAAAATCAATGTTGCTCCTGAAATACAGCTTCCAGAATATAAAGGTGTCAAAGTTGAGCTTGAAAAGAGTGATCTGAAAGAAGAAGATATAACAAAAAGAATAGATTATTTTCGTGAAATTTACGGTAAATTTGAAAAAATAGACGGAGTGGCGGAAGAAGGAGATATGCTTAAAGTATCTTATTCTTCAAGTGCTGTTTTACCTGAAGATGTAAAGGAGAACATTAAAAATCTTGTTAATTCAGAAGAAAATTATATCTGGCTGAACAAAAATCAGGATATGATTCCCGGAATAAATAATGCTTTAATCGGTAAAAAAGCAGGTGATGAAGTCAACCATACAGCTGATTTTGCTGAAGATTTTGAAGAACAAGCTCTGGCAGGACAAACAGTAGACTACAAAATAAAAATAGAAGAAGTACAGAGAAAAGTTCCCCTGAACTCTGATGAAGAGTTATGCTCTAAATTAATGGTTAAAAACTTAGATGAACTCAAAGATAGAATCAGAACAATGGCTGAAAGTGAGCTTGAACAGGCTAATTCTAATATTAAGAAAACAAAAGTTGTAGACAAAATAACCGAAAACCTCGATTTCCCAGTACCCCCAGGTATTCTTCAGGAAGCTATATCCAATGAGTTTTCCAATATGGTAAATGAAATGATGAAAGCTAAAAAAAGTGAAGAGGAAAAAGCTAAGGTTTCAGAAGAGATAAAGCAAAAAAGAGAAGAGCTTATGGAGGAAGCAAAAGAAAAGGCAGAAAAAAGAGTAAAAAAGTTCCTCCTTTTAAGAAAAATTGGCAAAGAAGAAAATATTGAGGCTAATGAACAGGAACTGGATAAATATATTCAGCAAATGAGCTATTATTATGGCCAAAAACCGGAAGAACTTAAGAAAAGACTGGTTGACACAGGTAATATATCTCAAGTATATGATGAAGTTCTGGTAAATAAAGTTACCGATTTTTTAGCCGATAATGCAGAGGTAACATATATGGAGACGAAAGAAGAATCAGACAAATAACCAAGGAGATAATTATGTCAGTTTTAGTCCCTATGGTAGTAGAGCAAACAGGTAGCGGAGAACGTGGTTATGATATTTATTCGAGGCTTTTAAAAGATCGAATAATAATGCTTGGAACACCGATTGATGACCAGCTATCTAACCTCATAGTTGCACAGCTCTTATATCTTCAATCCGAAGATCCCAAAAAGGATATTAATATGTATATTAACAGCCCCGGAGGTTCAGTAACTGCAGGGCTTGCTATTTATGACACAATGCAAATTTTAACTTGCGATATAAATACTTACTGCGTAGGCCAGACGGCAAGTATGGGCGCTGTCCTGCTCGCGGCAGGGACTCATGGAAAAAGATTTGCCCTTCCTAACTCGCGAATCATGATTCATCAGCCCTGGGGAGGAGCTCAGGGAACTGCATCGGATATAAGTATTCACGCAAAGGAAATCTTAAAAATACGCAAAACCCTCAATGAGATACTTGCACATCACACAGGCAAAAAAGTAACTCAGCTGGAAAAAGATACAGAAAGAGATTTCTTTATGACCGCTAAAGAAGGAAAAGAATATGGATTGGTTGATTCCGTACTGTCTTTTTCAAAAGGTATATAAAATTTGTTATTTCATAAGAGGAATTAATGGATAATAAAAATAATAATAAAGATAATAATAATGCTTCAAATATGCCGAAATGTTCTTTCTGCGGGAACACACCGGATAAAGTCGGTCAGCTTATTACAAGCCCGACTCAGGCACACATCTGCCGTACCTGCGCAGAAGTATGTCTTGAAATGTATGGAAAAACAGAAGAGGCTAATAATAAAGATGAAGTAAATATCCCTGAATTAGAAGTCCCCAAACCGGTACAAATTAAAAATTTTCTTGACACTTATGTCATAGGACAGGAACACGCAAAGAAAACTTTATCTGTTGCTGTACATAACCACTATAAAAGGCTTCAGATTAACAGAGAAAGGCAGCTCAAAAATTCAAAAAGCATATCAGGGGATATTGAAATAGATAAAAGCAATGTTTTATTAATTGGCCCTACGGGTTCAGGAAAGACACTGCTGGCTAAAACACTTGCCAGGCTTCTTGATGTACCTTTTACAATTTGCGAAGCCACGCCCTTGACAGAAGCCGGTTACGTTGGTGAAGATGTTGAGAATATAATTCTCAACCTTGTACAGGCTGCTGATTACGATATCGAAAAGGCCCAGATAGGCATTATCTATATTGATGAAATTGACAAAATTTCACGCAGGAACGAAAATGTTTCGATAACCAGGGATGTATCGGGTGAAGGCGTCCAGCAGACACTGCTTAAAATTCTTGAGGGAACAACAGCCAATGTACCGCCTAAAGGTGGAAGAAAACACCCTCAGCAGGAATACTTAAAAGTCGATACAAGTAATATACTTTTTATCTGCGGAGGTGCATTTGTAGGTTTGGACAAAGTCATTAAAAGACGTGTTGGAAATCAGGTACTCGGGTTTACTCTCGATGAAGAGAAAATGAAACAGCATGAAATAGTCGAAAGTGACGATGTTTTGACACTGGTCGAAACAGAAGATTTACTGAAATTCGGTCTAATCCCTGAATTTATAGGACGACTTCCTGTTATCTCGTCTCTCAACCAGCTTGAAAAAAAAGACCTTGTGAGAATACTTAATGAACCCAAAAATGCGTTGATAAAGCAATTTATAAAGCTATTAAGCCTTGACAATGTAAAGCTTGAATTCAGAAGCTCAGCTTTGGATGCTCTTTCAGAGAAAGCTATTTCAAAAGGAACAGGCGCACGGGGGCTCAGGTCGATTCTTGAAGAACTTATGCTTGATATTATGTTCAATGTCCCTTCAAGAAAAGATGTGGAAAAATGTATAATTACTAAAAAGACTGTAGAATCCGGAAAGCCTTCCCTTGTATTAAAAAAAGACAAAAAATAACATAAAGCCGGGCTAAATATACACAAGTGTATGCGTTTTTTTTCAATCCATCGGCGTACTTCCGCAATAGCGAAAACGAAGACGGAATGCTTTTTTGTCCTTCGTACGTAAATGAACTTGGACATACACTTTATTTTTCGACCTTATCATTCGATACAGGTCATACCGTATGGTGAGATGTATAAATAAACCAAATCGTTTTGGGCATAATAACAGAAGAAAAAATTACTGTGTTCAGCCCGGACAGTTCTTTTCTATTAGTTTTTAAAGAAAGTTTTCCTGCTCTCGGTGATTTACTGTTTTCCTTTGTTGTTTAAAACTCTAGATAGCAGCTTTTTTTGTTTCGGGCTTTCCTGCATTGGAAGTAATAATAAGATATTATCAACAAATACTTTTGAATTGAGAATTCCCATATGCGCCGCTCTTATTGCCAGCATATTACGCCATTGTATAGAGGTCCGGAGGAAAAAACTTTTGTTGTTTATATCAAGAATACTTTTATCCCATAACGCACTGGTAGCTGTTATTTTACCGTCACCTGTTGTATAATCGATTTTTTCAATTTTACCGGTTTCCCTATTTACATACGCCCTCCTGGAAGTCCTGAAACCAATTCCAAACACAAGATACATCTGCAGATCGGCAGGTGGAACGGCTTCTACAGCCATTGCGGCAATAAACTGTTTGGCTCTTAAAAGACATTTTTTCAGATGATCTTTGGCTATTTTCATTCTCATTTCTTTTGTTTTAACTTCCGGTAGAAGCTTCTTTAACGTCTCATCGGCTTCCGGGCTTACAAGGCCCCATTTCTTTTTAATCCATATTTCAGGGTTAAATATATCCACTGGTTCTTCCGGATTATCAGAATAAACTACAGACTTTCTCTCAGGAGCAGGCAGCATCTGATAATAAGTAGGAAATGTACCCAACAAAGCAGGCTTGAAAGGTTTAAGTTCTCCTCCCTGAAGCAATTCTATGAATGTATCAAGATAACCTGCATTCGGCGTTCCGCATGCAATCAGCCTGTCAATATATTTGTTTCCTGACCAGTTTAAATCAGGCATTGAGCCATCTTCCGGTAAGTCCTGTGTTCCGTACTGTAGATAATATCTCGCGAGAAGCCCCCCCATTGAATGAGCAATAACATCGAACTGAACATTAAAATCCTTTATTCCGTAAAGTTTTTCATATTTTTTCTGTATATATTTTCTTTTTATTTCAATAAATTTTTCAAGTCTTTCAGTATTGGACGGAATATCTTCTCTCCAGTCATAAGCAAATTCGAAAAGAGAATAAAAATGTTTACCTTTATTAAAAGGCATTCCCTCAGGCTGATAACCGGTCTGTCTAAGAACTTTTATCAGAACTTCATAAGCAGGAAAGGTTAAAGGAATTCCAAGAACAGTAATATTAACCTTTCTCATCATATGACTTGCTTCAACGGTATCTTTTATTTTATTTATCGGTTTACCGTGTTTCATCGGAAAAGCCAGTGCACGCGTTTTTTCTTCCGGAAAATAGAATATGTTACTTGCGTCGAAATAACCCCATATTTTTTCCTTACTTTTCATGTTCAATAGTTGTGCACCTTGGAAACCGTGTATAACTATCACCGGATTCCTGCTAATCCCTTCATAATGCATAGATTCCTTTGTTACTTTTCCGAAATAAGCTTTATCGGTTTTTGCCGTGGAAACATAAGAACCCGTAGGTGAAGTACAAGCTGATACTGTAATAAAGAAAATTACCGGTAAGAAATATTTGATATAACTTTTCATTTAATAAGAACTTTCTATTGTATTTTCCATTTAATTAATAGTTTTATTTTGCATTTCATATATAGAAGCTAATTCAATATAACAAATACAGATTTGCAGAACTATTATGTTCCATCAAAATATTGCTATACCTCAGATTTCTTTCTATTTTTAAAATATTCAAACAACAGTATTTTAAATTCACTAATTGCAGCACCAATAAACAAGAAAGCGAAAGGCAGGAACGGATAGGTAAACCTTAAATCGACTCCCCGGTTTGCAGGATTATTCACCCAAATACCGGTAGTGTCCAGTGGAAGTATAAATGCAAAGGGCAATAATACTAAAATTGAAAACAGCACTGTCATTGCTTTTTCGCTTTTCTTATTTTTATTGAGAAAACTTAAAATTACTCCGATAGGAACTAATAAACACAGCCAGGGAAAATATACTGTAGTTGATATATTTTTTATAAATTTATTTTTAAATATATAATGCTGTAATCGTGGTAGATATTTGTAGAAAGCCTGAAAATACCCTAACGTATAACGTTTAATAATCTCAGGAAAAGTATGCAACTTGAAAACATAATCATAAAAGGTAATGTTTTCACCGCAGTAAAGATTTCTTTGTATTTCTGTTTTTGTCGGGAAGCCCGGTTTACCTGCAAATTCATGATTTCGCCAATATTTTGCATGTTTGTGCATAAAAGGTGCAGCGGTACCTGCAGCACGGTAATTATATAGGAAATAAGGTAATGAGAGAAAAAAACACCCGATAAATATCCCAGAACTTACAATAAGCAGTTTAAGATTCCAGTTTTTAAAAAACATTGCTATAAAATTAACAATTAATACTGTAGCAACCAGTACAGGAAAATAGCTTATTCTTGTAAGTATCAAAGCTGTGCCGGAAATTATTGAAATAACTGCAGCAGTGATAATATATTTTATTTTGGATGAATACTTCTGTATAAAAATAAAACAGATAAGAACAATCAGGGAAAGGAAAATAGTGAGATCCCCTCTGAAGTAATCATATGAAAAAGTTATACTGAAAGTATTTACGGTCCACAAAAAAGAGGCAATAAGAGCTGCGGTTCTACCGAAAACCAATAATGCAAGTATAAATAATGCTGTTATTGCCATCAGATTGTAAAAGATAGAAAAATATCGCAGAATAATATGATTATACAATATCTTTCTTTTAGCGACCATAAATTCCTTTTCTAATAAAGCCTCCTTTTCCTTTTTTAGTTCTTTCAAGGTCCCGGCATTTATATATCCAAAATTTTTAATTGCAAAGCGTGTTATTAAAAGGAAAAAAGGAGGCCTTTCTGTTGTAAAACATGGATATTCGTTTTCGATAGCATTTTTGTAGTATCCCAACGCATCGGAAATAAGGAATTTTGTAACATATTCGGGCTGATTGTGTAACTTACAAGCAACAGCTTTATATAAAAAATCCTGTCGTAAAAAGAATGCATAAACAATAATCAAAATAAAAAAGAATACCGTCAGATAGTTTTTGTTTCCGGAGCTTAGCTTCATTCTTTTTCCGCTCTGTAAATGTTTTGCATTATCACCAACTGCATGGCAGATGGATATTTCAATTTGCTTTGTTTATGTGCATCGGCTTTTGTATAGTTGCTGTTAGTTACCAGTTTTCCTGCTCAAGCCAACCGTTTTGCAATGTAAACCGGAGTTCATTTCTAAATGGAAACTTTGGATTTTTTTCTAAGAACCGTTCTATTCTCGAAATTTTTTCAGGATCTTCAATTTCAATAAGTTTCTCATGTCTTTTTTTAAGGTCTTCTATGTTACACCGCCATAATTTAACAGGGATAAAGCTATCGATGATCGATGCAATATAATATCCGTCAAAATCACTGTCTCCCCAGTGGAAAACATATTTTCTTTTTTCTTTCAGGAGCTCTAATACCTTCTTAACTGCTGAGTTAGGATACCCGGAGGTAAAGATAAGCCCTTTGTTGCTCGAATTTCTTTTTAAAGCATTAAACGGAGATTCATTTTCACAGGTAAATAGTTCGAAATTTTCATCCAATCGAAAAGATTCAATCCCCTGCAGATTATCCATGGAAAGTGTTACGCTTTCCCCGACTTCCCAGAGCCTTTTGATAAAACAGTACTTCTGCTGTTTTTTTAAAAAAGTAAAAGGACCGTACAGCGTCACCTTTACTGCAGTAGGATTAGTTATTATTTTAAAATATTCAAATACTGAAAATTGTGTGTTCCATTTTTCTTTAATTCCCCGATTTTCCAGTATTTTTAATAACAGTTTATAAACAATATTAAATATTTCGGTACCTTCCCTTACGGCCTTGCTGTCATTTAAAACTTTTGACCCCAGTTCGGAAAAATCCAATATGTTTTTATTTGAAAGAATATATTCAAAAACTTTCAGGGAATCTAAAATTAAATCCTTTTTATATTTTTTTAAAAAACCTTTTTCTTTTAAGAAAAAGAGAAGGTTTGAATCCAGAAACGGAAAATTAAGCTGCAGCTTTTTAAGCAAAATTTTCTGACTCTCTTTTTTCTCGGCCTCTGCCAGAGATTTAGGTTTCTTAGTTATACCGGAAAGCTCAAATATTTTTTGTAACCATTCTTCTTTCTGTAATTTACTAAATGATTCAAAAAATAATTTTAAATCAATATATGTATTTTTAAAACAATCAGAGTTAAATGCAAATTGCAATTTTTTTGTTAAGACTTCAGAAGGCTTTGATATTGTAAGCTTATTCTGTACTTTCCCATTAGTATTATAGTATCTGCATATCCTACTTATAAGAGCTGAAAATTCATTATCGTCTCGAATAAAAGCTGCTATCTGTTCAAAATATTTGTCTTTATTCATTATAATGTATACCCAAATCTAATTAATTTTGGGGGTCATCAATATAAAACCCCGAAAGAAAGGTAAAAGTGTATACAAGTTATATGGTACAATACTACAGTTCTTTTTCAAACTGTATTTTTTCTTCGTTTTTATCTTCATCGAACAGCTTAAATTTTCCCTGTTTGTCACTATCCGGATTTTTCCAGTGGAAAGGGTACAAATGAACATCGTAATTAATATCTTTTACAATGAGTAATGAAGTAGAATGTGATATTTCTTTTCTTACGCCGTCCTGGTCTGGAGTTGCTATAAATATCTGCAGTCCAATATCACCTGCAAACCCCATTAGTTGGTCGCGCCTGCCGGCATCAATGCCGTAAAAAGCTTCATCAAAGATTAAAACTGGAAGTTTGATTTTCGTGCCACTGTACAGAAAGTGTGAAATAGTAAGAACCAGTAGGTAATTTGGTACAGACTGTTCACCGCCGGATCCTATACTTTTAACCCTTTTATCCATTACATTATCTTTAGATTCTGGTGATTTTACATACATTTCGTAAACATACCAGTTTCTGTAATCGAGTATTTCGGGTATTTCGTTTGGCTCTGTATCAACAATTTCATTTCTATAATCTTTAAAAAAGTTCTGCAGTTCTTTTTCTATCTCTTCATTCATTGGATTATATTTCTTAATTATTGATATGAACCTCTCATACTGTGGCTGCACCTTAATTTTAAAAACATACTGATTGTTGCCAAAATATCTGTTACCAAGAAGTGAATTAATATTTTTCACCATTGTCTGAAGGTGTTCTATTCTTTCCCGTAAATAATAGACAAGTTCATCCATAATAATTTTTCTAAAAAGTTCAGTAGTCCGCTCATTTATTATTTCCTGTTGCTCACGTATTTCAGCGTCATATCTGTTGCAAATATCTTTAATATTTCTATTAGCTCTGTCTACAAGCAGATTTTTATCTTCACTATAATTAAATCCGAATTCAATGCTGTATCTTTTATCATAAATCCTTTCTAAGATTCTGGCCTTGTACTTAACTTCATCAAGCTTGGCTTTCCCCGCCATATTCCTGCAGTCATCAGCATTATGGAGATTTAATGTACTTCTCTGCTCATTAAAATAACTTTCAATATCGCTCTCTTCAGATTTTTCAGTAAACTTATGAAGTACTTTCCGGTAGTTTGTTTTTTTTTCCGTTAACTTTTTTATTTTTTCCTGTAATTCTATTTCAGTTTCACTTTTGAGTGTCTCATTTGACCAGATTTTCCTCTCGATATTTTTTATCTGTTTATCACAACCCTTTAATTTCTGTTGAAGTTCTTTTATTTTATCTTCTACATTCTTCAAACCTTCAGTTCTGATAATTTCCTGTATATTCTTCAACCTCATTTTAAGATTTTCATCTTCAGAAATTAAATTGACCAAATCGCCCTGTTTTTCTCTGATAAGAGAATTAGTAGTCTTAATTAATAAAGAATCATTATTCAATTTTGATAAACAGTTTTCTAATTGCCTTGTATTTTTATTTGTATATTCTATGAAATGCACCAGTGTTTGTTTTAACCGGTTATTCTGCTTTATTTCCTCGTTTACTTCTGTTTCAGCTTTATTTAAATTTTTCAAGTCTAACCTTAAACTTTCAATCAGTTTTTTGATTTTCAATTTACGGTTTTCCTCTCCAATTATATATGACTCCAAACCGGAAAATCCCCTTTTATGCGCACGGAATGATACAGATACACATTCTTTGTCAAACGAAAGCTCAACTTTATCATCAGCTATCATTTCTATTGCAAGGGCTTTAACTGAATCCGGATCACTTTCTCCCAGGTCAAAATATTTTTTTATCCATTGCGGGATATCAATATCAATTAGATTCAATCTTTTTTCAGGAATTATTCTAATACCGGGGTAATCACTGAATACAAATTCAGAAACTTTTCTAAAATCCTGTTCTTTGAGAATTAACGAACATAAAATATTGTTCCCTATAAATTCCTCAACTGCATCCATTTCGCGCGGTTCCACCCCCGAGTTCCAGACAAGTCCCTTATATAAAGGCTTATAATCTACCATTGTCTGATCAAACTCAGTTACAATTTCAGAATAATATTCTACTTCAGGCACAAACTCCAGCTGTTCTTCCCGTTTTTTGATTTCGTCCTCTATATCCTGAATATCTTGTAAATGTTTTGTGTGAATGTTTTCAAGTTTTGTATTTTTTCCAATGCAGCTGTCTTTATGAGCCGAAGCTTTTTTGTAGTATTCCTCAAAGTTGATTTCCTGTACAGATTCAGTCGTTGCTTCCACTTTCATATGAATAAATTTTTCAAAAGTTGAAATCAATTCACCAATAGAAAAAGGCAAAGCAACACTTATTTTAGAAAATTTCGCAAGAAAACTTTGGTAATGACCATATATTTTTTTTATATTCTGTTCATAAGTTTTTTTTACGTTATTAAGTTCTACCCGGAACTTTTCAAGGTTTCTTTCCCTTGTTTCTTTTTCGTCAGCAATCTGTTTTATTCGTTCTCTGATATTTTCTTCTTCACGGATTAAACCGCCAGCATCTTTCTGCTTGTAATCTTCGATCTGATTAACAATATATTTCCTATTCTTATCAGCTGAAGAATAAGTTATTTCAAGCTCGGATAATTCTTTTTCTAAGTATTTTTCCCTGTTTTCTAAAACAACAATTGTATTTTTTAAATCTTCAATTTCAAACTGCAGGGCAAGGCATTCTCCCGCGACAGCGTGTTTTCGCTTATACTTAACCTCCTGTACCAGCTCCAGCAAGCTTTTAATATACTCATACTTCCCCTTGAGTGTCTGGATTTCATTTTTACTCATATCCAGAGACCTGAGAGAATCGATAATTTTTTCAAACAAATCTTTCCTTGGTTTTGGTAAAAGCCGTTTAAACAGTTCATGATAATCTGAAGTCTGTGATGCTATTTCTCTATAAGCCTTCCCGATTGAAAGGAACATACAAAAATCTTTAAATTGTTTTTCTCCGCCAAGAAACTGCTGAGCCAAATTATTTTTGTATGTTTGAGGCTGAAGATGTACTACTGCCCCTCCTAACACTTTTTTTATTTCATAAGCTGTTCGGGGACGAAACTCACCTTTGCTATTCTCAATCAAAAAAGGGAGAGACTCAATATTTCCAGGACGAATTATTCCCCAGCGTTTTAAGTTTTCCTGTGGAGAATTGACAGACATACCAACCGCAACTGTCCAGGGGTTTCCGTTATATCCAATGATCTCAAGAGCAGCGTAAGTTATTCCTCCATTGGGGTTTAAATGCCCCTTATCGATATTATACCTTGTTATTATTCCCTGGGCTCTCCTTCCTTCAGATTTACTGCCGGCAATTCTTGCGGCAGAATTAAATTCCATCGACTCCCCCGCTGTAAGAACATAATGCACAGCATCAATCAACGTTGTTTTTCCGGAACTGTTGTCTCCAAGTACAAAAAGATGACCGCGATCGACGATCTCTATAGTTTCATTTACAAAATTATGAAAATTGATCAGACGAATTTTCTTTATATAATAATTATTATTTTTATCCATTTTCATGTTCTTCCACCCCTAAATTATCATCATTATATCCATGGTCCTGAACATTACTATTGTCTCGATCCTCCTTTTCATAACTCCCAACAACCTCCCCTGTGAGCCTTCCGGTATTATAATGGTAAAGAGCCGGTAAAGCTTCATATATAAAATCATATTTGTATCTGTTGAGCCCATGCATCTTCCCTTCAGGCCTAATTTCTTTTAAAAACCTGAACTGTAGTAATTTTGGCATTAGCTGCCTCAAAATTTTCGAACGTATATATTCCTCATTATAACGGTCTTTTTTATTTTCAAAAAGCTGTATAAAGCGTTTGTGGCAGTACTGCAGTAAATCACCGAACGTGAACCTTAAATTATGCTTATCTTCCGCTGTTATTGAATTGTCATCAAGCTGCCTTTCAAAGAACTCGAGGAGACACATAAAGGCAATAGCTTCATCACGGCCAGTAACCCTGAACTGTGCTCTCTGTTCGGGCTTAACAGCATCATTGTACCATTTATTTTTGTAAACTCTCGCGCATTTTGAATCAATTATAAATTCCCAGTCATAATATTTCCTGAAGAAATCACCAAATTCATTTCTGTACCTGTGCATAAAATAATAGAGATTTTCATTATCATCTTTATAAAAATACGGGCATTCGACAAGAACATTTAATACAGCAGCAACTTCGTCTCTGTACTTTTCCAACAAACTATCGATATCATTATTCATAATCGTGTTTCTTCTTTAAAATCATTTCACTAAACTTTAAATTTGCTCGTTTTAATTCAATACTGACAAGATTGTCGATTACTTCCAATTCCATCCCCAGTTTATTTAGTTGTTTACCTTTACTCAGTATTCCAGCTTCAGCAAGTTCTACAATTTTCTCAAAATCTTCGAAAGAATCAAAATCCCAATTAGAAACTTTTTTCCCCAGGCTCTCGTTATCGGCAGTTTTACATTGAATCCATTCATTGAGTTTTTCCAGTTTGTACTGTTCTAAACTTTGGACAGGCCCGCTCCCGCTTTTTTTTCTGATTTTTATAAAATGCTTAGGTTCTTTGATTTTTTTATCACTTATTAATCTTGGCAGTGGTGGATTAGCTTTTTCGAATCCTTCTTTCCAGTAATTACTGTCAGTTGACATTTGCGTATACGATAAAAGCTCAAAAAAGAAACTATCAAAAGTTTGACTTTCATCACTTTCAGACATCTCCTTAATTCTGGCTTTCAAATCTTCCAACCGGGTATTTTTCCTTTCAAGTTCCCGTAAGTAAGCACTGATTTTGCCCCAGACCTTAATTGCTGTATCATTTATTCTTCTGCATAGCTGATCAAGTTTTCCTGAACTTTTATAAAAATTTTCCAATGCGTTAAATATTCTTATAGGCGACTGTTTTAAAAATTTTCTATTTGACATAAATGGAAATTTAGTATAATATTCAGCAGTCAATACTGCGCAGTCATTCAATGCATATTCAATTTTTTTGTCCTTCTTTATCCTTCTTAAAAGTTCAAGAATTTCCCGTCTTAATTTATCTAACTGTTTTAAATATGCTGTAGTATAAAACTCCAGTTCAAAAACAGCGTCTTTAGCTTTTTCAAGTTTATAGTTTGATAAAAGGAATCCTAAAAGTCTGGCATTTAATTCTCCAAGCTGATTACTGATTCTTAATGTTAAGTCATCGAGCAGATTTACACCGTAAACAACTGAAACCGCCTCCTGCATTTTGCTGTCTTTTTCGGAGTAATTATCTTTCAAAATTCTATTTAAAGCTCTCATTATTTCTTTTAAACGCCCGATAAAATCTATTAGAAAATTTCTCGAGTCAATTGGATTACTGTCTTCGTCATTACGATAACATTCTTCTAACCAGTTTATAAATAAAACAGCTTCATCAGTTAAACTGAATCTGAATTTTCTGCGCCTGATATCTTTGTAACCGCGCAGCCTTTCTTTTTCAATTCTTCTTGACACAATTTCCCAGTCATAAAGCTGCTGAATATCTCTATTAAAAGCTTCTACCGGATATTCTTCACCGGAAAAGACTTCCTGGGCGGGTTTTACTGCAGAGTAAATTTCTTCATTTAACGGTTCGAGCTCATGTTCATTCCTGTAATAAAGCATCCTTAAAAGAATATTTACATAAAATATGCTTCTTTCGGATGCAAACATTATACCTAAATTCTGATTGCGGCTTAAAACAAGATTTGCACCTTCACCCCGATTGAAAGCTGAAATACGGTCGACATCCAAATTAACTTTATTTTCTCCTGCCATATTCACTTGTTTATTTTAACCTGTTTTTTGCCCAGCTGTCAGCGTCAATAATTTGTTCCAGAGTTGGATTTTCTACAACTTTATGTTCGTTCATTATGTTCTCTATTATATCCCATATTTCAGTAAAATATATTTCTCCTCCGATAAACTTTTCAACTGCTAATTCGTTTGCAGCATTCATTACGGCCGGCATAGTGCCCCCGGTTTTCAAAGCATAAAAAGCAAAATCCAGGCTGGGAAATTTTGTTCGATCTGGTTCATAAAAGGATAAGCTTTTAATTTCAGCCAGGTTTAACTTCTCGAGACCTCCGGGTATTTTTTCGGGATAAGCCAATGCGTACTGGATAGGAAATTTCATATCAGTTACGCTTAACTGAGCTAAAAAAGTTCCATCCACAAATTCTACCATTGAATGAATAATAGACTGAGGATGAATAAGAACATCTATCTGGTTCGGTGTTACTCCAAACATCCATTTCGCCTCAATAATCTCCAGTGCCTTATTCATTAAGCTGGCAGAGTCAATAGTAACTTTCCGCCCCATGCTCCAGGTTGGATGTTTTAAAGCATTTTCCAATGTTGCTTTTTTCAGTTCAGCCTTATCAGTATTCCTGAAAGCTCCACCGCTGGCAGTTAGAACAAGTTTTGAAATATCGTTCTTCTTTTTCCCTTCAAGACACTGAAAAATAGCACTGTGTTCACTGTCAACAGGCAGCAACCTGACATTATTCTTTTCAGCAGTTTTCATTACAATCTCACCGGCCATAACTAAGATTTCCTTACTGGCAATTGCAATATCTTTTCCGTTTTTTAAAGCTTCAAGGACAGGCAGCAAAGCAGCGGTTCCTACAACTGCACAAAGGACAATATCAACTTCGGTCTGAACTGATAATTCGACCATACCTTCAGTTCCATGCTCAACCTCAAAATCTTTCCCTAACCTTTTCTGCAGTTCTCGAACATATTCTTTATTACAGACAATCTTTCTGCATCCCAGCTCTCTCGCCTGTTTTTCAAGTAATTCAATGTTTTTATTTGCAGCTAAACCCACAACTCTAAACATATTTTTCAGGTTTTTTACAACCTCAACCGTATTCCTGCCTATTGAACCGGTTGATCCTAAAATAACAATATTTTTCATAATAACCTTTCTAAAAAAACTATTTTTACGCATGAAAATCTGCATTCATTCAGCGAACTCTGCTGTTATAGGCTTGTTTACAACTGCTCTATGTACTTCAACGCAATTTAACTTCTTATTAATTTAAGTAGCTCGTCTTCGTTTATTCTTGAAGCAGTGTCTGTTCCTTCAAGGATGTCTTCCGCCAGGCCTCTTTTTTCATTATGTAAGTGTATAATTTTCTCCTCAATCGTATTTTTCATAATCAGTCTGTAAATCGTAACCGGTCTTTGCTGACCGATCCTGTGAGCACGGTCGGAAGCCTGATCCTCAACAGCTGGATTCCACCACGGATCAAGATGAATAACGTAATCCGCAGCAGTTAAATTGAGACCGGTTCCACCCGCTTTTAAACTTAGTAAAAAAATGTCACTTTTGCCGGTCTGAAATCTTTCCACTGCTTTTTTTCTGTCATTTGGCTTAGTGCTTCCGTCAATATACTGGTATGTGATATGATTTTTGTCAAGCAGCCGCTTAATCATATTCAGGAAACGTACATACTGGCTGAAAACTAATGCTCTATGATTATTATCTTTTAGCTTAACCACAGTTTGTAAAAAGGTCTTTATTTTACTATTTTCTATTTCTACATTTTTATTGACTAATGAAGAATGGCAGCAGGCCTGTCTAAGCTTAGTTATTTCTGCGAGCATATTGAAGCGTTTATTTTTATTATCAGTTTCAGATATATTTTCTATATTTTCGACAGCCTTCTGTCTGCAAGCCTCATAAAAAGTTTTTTCTTCATCAGAAGATTCAATAAAAATATTCTGCTCAGTTTTTGGTGGAAGTTCTTCAAGAACATCAGTCTTTATTCGCCTTAATATAAATGGACTCATTAGATTTTTCAGTATTCTTTTTTCCTGAGTATTTCTGTCATTTTCAATAGGATTTATGAATTTTTTTTGAAAAGACTGCAGTGAACCTAACTGGCCGGGATTCAGAAACCTAAAAATACTCCAAAGTTCACCAAGATGATTTTCGATAGGTGTACCGGTCAAAGCAAAACGGGTTGCTGCATTTAGTGAAACAGCGGCTTTCCATCGTTTTGTAGTTGGATTTTTTATGGCCTGCGCTTCATCCATCAGTATAAGCTGCCATTTCTTAGCAGCCAAATCGTCATTATTAATCTGCATTAAACCATAACTGCAAATTAGAACATCCATTTTCTTGAGAGATTTTATAAGCTGTACCCGGTTAGAAGATTCAGCAAAATAATGAATATTTAACGTTGGCGCAAATCTGCTAATTTCATCTATCCAGGTAAAACAGACAGAAGTTGGTGCAACAACTAATGAAGGCCCATGTTTTGCTTTCTCAAGGAGCAGGGCAATTGACTGAACAGTTTTTCCAAGCCCCATATCGTCTGCCAGACAGCCGCCTACCCCCCAGTGAGCCAGCCTTGAAAGGAATTTATAACCGTCTTTCTGATAATCTCTTAGGTCTGCAGCCAACGTTCCCGGTATTCTCGGATTATGCTTTTCAAGTTTATTTAATTTTTCAATATGTTCAGTCCACTGTTTGTCAACTTCAGTTTTAGCCCCTTCGTTTTGGAAATTCTGCAGAACACGCGATCCAAGTTTATGAACCTTATTTTTTTCTGCTACAAACTTCAATTCTTCAATATGTTTTCTGAATTTTTCCGTCAGGCCTAAAAATTTACCTTCGCTCAGTTTTATAAAACGCCCTTCAGGCGAATTAAAGTTGTCGAGAAGGTATTTTAGTTTTACGATACCGCCATCATCAAGTTTTATATCGCCATCGAATTCGAACCAGTCATTTTTAGTTCTTAACTTCAAACTCATGTTTTTATATGAAACAGTCTGCTTTAAATTAAGACTTTCCCCCTTCGGCCATTCTATTAACAGACTGTGCTCTTCTTTATATTTTTTAACCTGTTCTAAAAGTTCAAGGCAGTCCTGTAAATCTTCGAAAATCCATTCATCGTTATTTGCATTAGTTTCCTGGAGCACTTGTATATTTTCTATAACTGTATCTGCATTTTTTCTTTCTTCCTTCAAATTTCTTATAACTTTATACCGAGTTCCAAGCTTTTTATTATTATTGCCTTCCGATAGAAAAGTCTGTATTTTTTCACCGTGCCCCGGACGAAGATAAGGTCCTTTATTATCAAACGGCCTTACCCATAAATTTATTTTAAGGCCACGGTTTATCGGTATAAAATGTAAAATCATACAGGTACTGGGGTTTAGAGTCGGTAAGTCTATATTTTCAATATTTGAACGTAAAGCATATTTTCCTTTAAGATTCTTTTGAATTTCTTCAATTTGTTCTTTCTTTTCAAGGGGAACATTTAAACCTTTTTTTGTTAACAAATCTGCAGCTTCTACTGCATTGTCATCAAAGTTAATTAACTTATACCTTGTTTCTGTTTCTCGAACTAAGATCGGTTCCGGTTTATAATGATAATTAGACAAAGTTATTTTATAGCCGTCTTTGTTTTCCTTAATAATTACCTCTATATTCCCTTTAACAATTTCAATATTTAAACCGTTGTCCTCATTAAAAACTAAAGAATGGCCGATCATTGCTTCAAGAGCATCTGAATGGTTAAAGCTGTACTCTGCGTTGTGGTAATATCCGCCGCTGTATTTCTTTACGCAACGTGCTATTTTCCAGTCTTCCTCAGTGAAATATACAAGTTTACTATCTTTATTATATAATCTTGAAAGTGCAATTCTTTTACCTTTGGACCAGTTTCCATTTTTTAAAACTTTCTGTTCAACAGGTGTAATAAATAATTCATCAACATCAAGTTTCCATATTACACGATTTTGTTCTACGGTTGAACTTTTATCAGTTTTCTTTTTATCAGAAATCAGTTTTGTCAGAATTTCAAACTTATATTCCCAAAAGTCTTTTTTTCTGAAAAGTGATAAAAACCTTAATTTTTTATATGGGGTAACATTTTCTAAAAAATGCCTGCAGTTATTATTATCCTGAAATTTCAAGATTAATTCAGCCATTATATGTGCATGCAAAACCAGGCCTTCATCACGATAAACCTTAAACTTACCAACGTATTGCGACAGAGATTTTTTTACCCTCTCTTCATTAAGTAAATATTCTAAAATTATATATAACAATAAATTTCCAATATCATCTTTTAATTCGGACACAGAAAGCTTCAGGTTAAAAAAGTAGTTTTTAGCATATTGATAATTCCCCTCCTGCAGTTCAAGCAGAATATCCCAGTAATTTATTTCTTTGTATAAATCATCAAAATTACGCCTTAACTTATTAATTTCAGTTTTAGCTTTTCTCATAGTCTTACTATCAGATAAATAGATCAATATAAGAAATTTTACAGCAATACTTTTATTAGTAAAACCGGCACCTTCCTTTTTTCTCTGTTTATTCATTGTATTTATCAAACTGCTTTTAGCTTCTGCAAAATTCCCGTTAATAAATTTTTCTATACCAGAAATGAATAAAGTTTCAGCCTCTTCTCCATACATTTTTTCGTATTTCTTTTTAGAAAATATCCCAAGGGCTAAATCCAAATCAACAAAGTAATTCACTATAACTTTATCGAGATAAATTTGATGGAGACCTTCATTGTTTTTATATAAATCAAGCCAGTAACCAAAATTGGCCTGCCTAATTCGTGTTAATCCCATAATTGATGAAAATTTCGTAAAACTGAATAACAATTTTATATAATTATTTCGTTCTTCAAACCATTTATCATCATCAAAATCAGCATTATTGAAAAGTTTTATAAAAGTATTGAATAAATCTATTATTTTTTTTGACTTAGGAGCATACGACATTCCGGACATCTTTTTTGCTATATCCTGGAAACTGCTGTCAATATCATTCTTGTCATCAGTTTCACCTTCTTCATCAGCTATAAAATACTTTTTGAAGAAATTCGAATTATTTTCATAAACTGCAAGATACAAACTTTGCGAAAAAACTGTTTCCTGTTTTTTCACAAAATCATAACGCAGAAAAAAATGTTCAGGCATAGCCTCTACACGTTTATTGTTGTAGTTTTTTATGATATCTGCTGTACTGTCGTGTTTGATAACCTTTTCTACATTCAAAAGCTGATCTTCCTCAATTATCCTTTTTTCATAGCTTTGATCCTGAACAGTTTCTTTGGCAATATAATGCCTCAGAGCAAGGTTGAGAAATTTACCATCTTCGAGGAGTCCCTCATTTTCGAATATGGAAAAGACCATTTTTAAATGAGAATGAGTAAATACTTTATCAGATTCTGTTTTAATACCAGCACTTCTGATACAATTTAAAAACTCGTTTTTATTCTCAGCTAAAAACAAAGCTTTAAACTGCAGTATCTTCTTATAAACTTCCGGTAAGCGGTTATATGCTCTTATTAGTTTTTCTGTATCAATATTCTTCATTAGTTCTCTCTAAAAATTATTTTTCTATCATTAAGGTAACCGGGCCTGAGTTATGGATATCCACTTCCATGCCGGCGCCGAAAATCCCGGTCTCTACCTTTACACCTGTCTTTTTAAGTTGTTCAACAAAATACTCATAAAGAGGTATTGCATGTTCCGGCCTTGCCGCTTCTACAAAACTCGGGCGCCTTCCTTTTCTGCAGTCACCGTAAAGTGTAAACTGTGAAATTACCAGAAGTTCTCCTTCTACTTCCTTTAATGATAAATTCATCTTACCGTGTTCATCTTTAAACACCCGTAAATTAGCTACTTTATCTGCTACAAAATCTGCTTCTTTTTTCGTGTCTTTATGAGTTATCCCAAGCAGAACCACAAAACCTTTATCTATCCTGCCTTTCGTCTCATTTTCAATAGTAACAGAAGCTTCTGAGACTCTCTGAATCAATGCTTTCATTTTACTTAACTCCTGAAGTTTTTATTTAAATCGTATTTTGAATTGGTTTTTCTTTATACGAGATTGTAATAAAAAATGATCATACTATAATTCATTATTATAAGGAACAAGAAATATTTTATTACAAATACTACTGTTTTTAATCTAATATTTTGAACTTAAGGAAAACTTGTAAAAAATTAATATAATATAAAAATAGAAGTTTGAGATAATACAATGAAAATTAAATATTTCTACTTTTTGTTTTCTCTATTTCTTTTACTCTTGCTTTGCGGTTGCAATTCATCTGAATATGGAAGTAAAAAGAATTCTCCTTTTACGCAGGGTAATGTCCAGTTAACACTGAAAAAGAATAAAACAACACAGGCTGAAGTGCTTGATAAATTCGGCCCTCCAAATGTTATGACAATCGATTCTGACGGAAATGAGGTCTGGACTTACCAGAAAAACGCAATGGTGACACACAGCAAAAAATCAGGATTCTACGGCTCTGTCATATTAGCCGGTGGAGAGTCCGGGGCAGCCGGCTTTGAACAGACTGTAAGATCTATGACACTTATTATCAAATTTAATGAAGAAAAAAAAGTTGTCGGGTTTAAAAGTATGTCCACAAGCTTTTGATATTAATTATTAAAGCAATGAAAACACTATTTTACAATAAACATTTCTTATATGCCTTATTTGCAGCAGCACTTCTGACGACAGCCGGCTGTGTTGCTCCTCAAAAACCGCAAATGACTTCTCTTCAGCTTCAATCCATTCAGGCAAGAACTTTTAAAACCACTAAAAGGCTGGCCTTCAATTCAGTATTAACTGTATTTCAGGACCTTGGATATATTGTTTCTTCTGCAAACTATGATACCGGCTTTATAACGGCCGAGAGCCCAACTACTACTGAATTCTCTTTCATTGACGGAGGCAGAGTAATAAAAAAAACAAAAACAACGGCATTTATCAGAAAGCTTAGAAACGGAAAAACAAGAGTACGCCTGAATTTTGTCAATCATAAGGAGATCCCTCTGAATAAGGGCAGTAAAACAGTTCAGGATAAAGCAGTAATTACACCTTCAGTTTACCAGAATGCCTTTAACAAAATACGCGAATGTCTATTTATAACTTCTAATGTTGACGCATAACTATAAAAATAATTAAGGGAGAAACATGGATACAAAAAAAGTAATTAACTATTTAATTTTTCTAATAACGGTTTGTGTTTTTACCTCATGCGAAACTGTTCCCCCGGGAACTGCACCGACAAAAACAATAGCACCGGTAAAAACCATTTCACGGGACAAAACTCTTACTAAAAATACAGCTGTTAACGCAATGGTTACTCAAATAATTTCAAGCCGGATTATAATATCACAGGATACCCCCCCTACAGTTAAGTTTATCCCTATACCCATTGACTTAAACTCCCAATTAGAAACTGAAAGAATTCATCAGTTTAACAGACTTGCTTTAAGGGTGTATAAAAAACTTCTCTTTTCAGAACTTATAATTCCGACGACTTCATTAACAGATTTTGATTATGCCCTTGTTTCCAGCTTTATAGAAAAACCTTTTTTTGAAAGCCATATAGAGAAATTTAAAATATATACATGGCACCTCTCTTTATATTCTCCTTCTGATAGGAGAAATGCAAAATGGTCTTACAGCCTGGATGTATCCATGCCAAAACATAAAAAAAATAAAAAGGATTTGAAGGATGGGTAAAACTGCACTCAAACCATTTCTAATTATTATATTTATTACTTTAACCGGTTTAGTCTCTCAGGCATATCAAAGTTCAAATAATGAATTTACTCTGCATTTAACCGGGTTAAAGAATAACCAAGAAGCACCCCTATACTGTATAAGTACTTCTCTTGGAGGAAAAAATATCTCTCCGGAAGTAACATGGAAAAATCCTCCTAAAGATACAAAATCTTTTGTCCTAACCTGTATAGACAAAAATCCGGTAGCTAATAACTGGGTACACTGGATGCTGTTAAACATTCCTTCCTCAGAAAGAAAAATACCTGAAAACGGTCCGGTAAAAGGAATTATATGTAATAATTCTTTTGGATATCCGGGATATGGAGGGCCGCAGCCGCCTAAAGGCACTGGCGATCATAAGTATGTTTTTACACTCTATGCACTGGATAAAATATTAAAAGATGTAACAGCTAACAGCTTTTATTCAGAAGCAGTACTTCTGAATATGATCAAAGGGAACATCATTGACAAATCTACCTTTGTACTGAACTACAAAAATAGTTAAGCCGGATCATTAATTGCGTAATATGTGTAGTTGTAAGGCAGTAAAATACAGTTGTACAAAGGCTTGCTTTGCACTGATACAGTTAGGAAATATACTTATGTTTTATGATCATAAGTAATTTTACGAGTTAGAAAAAATACAGAATTTTTAACAACTCTTTCCGCTTTACATCCGTTATTATTTTATGGAACCGTTATTAAAGAATAATTCTGTTTTTTAATAAACAGCCCTTGAATGCGGAAATTCTTCCGGCTGTTTATTACTCAATGTCATTGAATTAAGAAATTGAGCATCAAATTTTAGTGTATGGTTGGAGTTCAAGCTCTTGTCGTGTCGAATGACGTGATTAGCTTGTCTGGCTGAATATTCTGCCTAACACACTAAAGTGCGAACTCCAACG
>JAIPJT010000030.1 GCA_021733985.1 Victivallales bacterium
CGAAGCCATTTCTCATAAGTTGTTTTTCGGATATTCAACATCCTGGTCTCCTCGTTTATTTATTTTCATTACTTAACGGATACCAGAATATAATTCCGGGTATGTTAATTAAAAGATGGGGCGAAATTGACGCTTACATATAATCTAAGAATCGTTTTTATAAAAGTAATCACATTTTCAACTATAATTTTAGAGCTTTGTTCTATATAATTTTTTCTTATCCAATGGTGGCTTTTTCTGTAAAACTCTAGACTTTTTTGATAATTTTTTTCCCACATATATAAAAAGGCTAGAGATATATTTTTAACATGAATTTCTTCAGCATTATTGCTATTTTGAATTTTATATAAGGCTTTTATAGCATCTTTTATTCTTCTATAATGAAAATAAAAAATTGCGATTCTAATATAGTATTGATTATTGTTGCCTGTTAATTTTTGGCTTTTTATAGACAGTTCTTTATACAAATCAGCAATATGGTTTGCCTCAGAAGATGTTATTTGCATAACAAGATAACTTGAATACAATTCATCAAGTTTAAGATCATAGCAAAATGCAAGATGAAGTGAAATACCTTTAGAAAAGTTTTTTAAATTTTTATTCTTAGATTGAAAATATTTATTCCTTAAGTTAAGTAAGATTTCAACAGCTCTATCCAGATTTCTTTCTATTAAAAAAATCAAAGCTATAAAATACAAGCTTATATCACTAAGATTGTTAACTATAATATTCTCATCAATAAAACTATTTTCATCAGAGCTTATGAATGCTCTTTTACCGATTGTTGAAATTATAAATCTATTATCAACAGGAGTTAAACCACCTAAGCTTTTTGCAGTGAAGTTAATGTCTATAAAGCCTTTTACTTTTTTTGACTGGATATTACCTGTGCAAAATTTCCCATGAATAACAATAAAAGCATTTGATTTTTTGATGAGATTGTGAGCTGTTTTTAGTATAGTAGGCTTGTGATTAAAAGGGAGCTGTTTACATTTTATATGTTCTGTTCCATCTTGGTTAGACAACTCGAGCTTAAACTTTTGAAATAGAGCAAAAATTTCTTTACTAAAACTACCATTAGCGTTATATGGTGCAAACAGTATCCCAATTTCATTTTTTCTAAACTTAGGAATCCTTCTTAAATTTAACCACACTAACAATATTACTAAAAGGCCAAGAATTAATAAGTAAAAAGCATAAATGCATAGTAGGCTCTTTTTGTTTTCACCAAAAATAATAACTAGATATGGAAAACTGAATTTAAAACTAACCGCTAAAATTATAATCCAGAAACTAGAACATAAAATCAAAAAAAGATAAGAAGTTTTTTTATGAAAATTTTCAATAATTTTTTCTAACCAATTTATCAAATCTTAACCTCAACTTTTCCTGTGAGTAAATCCTGCATTAAACCTTGTTTTATTTTTTGAAGTTTATTTAAATAGGCTTCTTCTTTTTCAATCTTATTATCAATACTTATAAGATAATTCGATATTACATTTTGTTCGGTTTCTTGTGGACTATATACAATAAAATCATGTAAATCATTAGAATTAATTGCTGTAAAAGTTGAGCCCTGAGCAACAATTTCAAGTTTATTCCTATTAAGCAAAATATAATCATATAAATAATCTCTATTTACTCTTTTAGTAATTATTGCACTTACCCCTCGACCTATCACATATTCTTTGTTCGCAATATTTAAATCTCCAACAGGAGCTCTTACACTTATTAATATTGAATTTTTTGGAGCGTATTTTTTACCATCAGTACATGAATATTTATATACTGGATACTTATCACCAAATTCAGTGCACCCTTGCAAAAATGGAATTCCAATGTTTTCTTCATTGCACGAGCTTGAAGGGGGAGATTGCCCCATTATTATATCTGCCATTTCAATCAAGCGATTAACCTCCCACTCTTTCGGGATTAGCCCGAGTTCGGATTGTTTGTAGAGGTGTGGAGCATCTTCATATTTGGGGCGGATTTTGCCGGTATTGATGTCGATGCCCCGAGTGAAAAGGTCGTGCATCATACCTTTTTTTATTGCTTTGTATTTTTCTATGGCCTGTTCAGTCTTTTCAATAACATTATCAACAGTTGTAAGAATTTTTGCTATTTTGCGCTGGATTAAAGGATTTGTATTTATTAAGACTCTAATCTTCTCTAAATCTGCCTTCGATATTTCAGCAAAAGTTGAACCAGCACCTTTTTGTAAGAAAACACTCTTATTGAAAAGAAAATTATAGTAATGATAAATTTCTGAATTATCTCTTTTTATTATAAAAGATTTACAACCTTGATTTGTTGTAAAATTTTTATTAACAACAGCAAAATACCCTATAGGAGCTCGAGAAGACATAACTATATTATTTTTAGGTATGAGAACAGCAGATGAGTTTTCTAATCCTTTTACAGTAATAAATCTTTGTGAAGTAGATATTACAGGATGTTTTATGTTGCTTAAATCGGCAGGAGTTAACCATAAAATATTTCCTGCCCAAAATTCTTTAACCGTTGTTGCTGGAGTCCCTCCAGAAACAACTTCAGAGAATTCAGTAACCTGCACTTTCCTCCAATAGCTCATTCAAACCTTTCTTTTATTCATCATTTTACACTTTTCTTTTCTGTGTTCTTTCAGTTATTTCCGTGGTCCTTTTCTCTGTCGAAGTCGCTTTCCTAAAGCCAATCAATTATAAATTCTCCAGTTTATCTCTCACACTATTTTTTAATTTATTTAGTGTTGTTTTATAACTCAGTTTTTTATTATGCTGCAAAGAACCCACAATTATAGCCTTGTTAATTTCCAGGAATTCTGAACATTGAGATATTTTCTGCAGTCCCGGATTTTTTATATTCATAAAAAATCGTGAAATTTCATCAAGCTTTAAAATTCTCCTGGCAAACTTATCTGCTTCCAACTCCATTTGATCAGTAGAATCAACCTCATCAAGATTATCGATAAACTGATTATGATCTTTATGTAGAATTATATGTCCCAGCTCATGTGCGATGGTAAACCAGAAGTTGTCATTTCTGTTATGTCTGCCGGTGTAAACCAGCACCGGATTTTCATTTTGAGAAAATACCGCACCGTCAATATATGTTTTTTCAAAATGCGGAAGGTAAATAAATATTACACCGCATTCACTAAGAGCGCTGATAAACCCAGCAATGCCATTTTCTTTTACAGTAAAGCGGCAGATATCATCTATGATCAGTCTTAATTTTTCCGGATTGTAAGCTGTCACTTTTTTTCTTTTTTCAGCTTCGATTTCACATAATCTAAGCCATGTAATTGCAAAATATACATTATACTGGCTATAGCAGTCTGCTTTTCTAAACAATGCCTCTGCTTTCTTATCAATAAAGCTGAAATCCAGTTTGTTGATTTTCCAGAAGCTTTTCACTGCTGCTGCTAAATCCGATATAGCTTCAGGCAAAATATTTCTTTTTCTCATTTCACGTATAGGCATATATCTATATAACAAAGCTTTTGCAGCAGTAGTATCTTCTTCTGCTGATTCCTGGAGTCTCAGTCTATATTGAGTATCAAGATTAATCCAGAATTGCGGTGACTGTTTAAAAATCTTACTGAGTTTACATGCTGTATCAAAACTGACAGGAGCTTTATTGTTTATTAAATCACTCACATGCTTTGCGCTTATACCCATTACATCGGCTAAATCTTTCTGATCCCAGCCATAAAACTCAAGTTCTTCTTTGATTGTATCACCAGGACCAAGTGTAACAAATGGTTTGTACTTACTCATAATCCCGTTCCTCCTAACTATAATGATTGGAAATATCCAATATTAAAACATCTCCAAAGGTTTTTTCTTCATCCTTGAATTCAATTTCAAACACCAGGCGATATTGCTGATTTATCCTTATTGAAAATCTGTTATCATAACCCTGAAGTTTTTCAAATTTCATTGAAGGCGGCTCTCTTAAATCATTTATCGTATCAGCTGCTTCAATTTTTCCTATTCTTTCAACAAACTTTAAAGGAACACCCTTGGGCAGTTTATACTTCCTTGACTTCCCTTTTGTATAAAGATCTACCAGATGCTTAGTTTTAAAATCAAGTTCCATTATTACCGTTTACATATAAGTAAGTATACTATTAATTATATCTAATACAATATATATTATTACCTATTTAGTAATTATATATATCATATCCTAATTCTTTCAGAAATATATTAAGTTGTTCAGCTTCCTGCTCTCTATCTTCTAATACTCCATTCAGAGTGACAGTGTATTTATCCCAAAGGTTTTCTATTTTATGAAGAAACTCTCTTTTGTATTCATTAAGGTAATTTTCAACAGTATTATGTAGCTGAAGTTTCCAACGTTTCAAAATCAGCTCCTCAGCTTCAGAAGGAGTGATTTTTTCTCTTGCCTTATCTACCAGCTCTTCTTTACGATCTTTAATTTCCTTGATGGTTTTTCTTGCTGTTTTAAGCTTCTGCTCATATGCATTATGCGTGGATAATTTTTTTTCAACCTCATTAACAGTTTGCTCTATTGGTTCCAGAAGACTACTTTGCTCGTTTAATTGAAGAATAATTTCATCCAGTTCAGGAGAAAAACCTGTCTTTTGATTGTTTATTTTGTCAATACTTAACTTATCTTTAGAAACCTTTAATTCTTTAATAATTGGAGAAGACAGGGCTTTATATCTCTTTTGTAGATTTTTAATTTCTTTACTGATTGTTTTCTGCTCTCCCTTTACTTCTTTTAGCTTGTCCTTCAGCTCTTTTAGGATATTTTTTGGGTATACTTCATGGTTTTCTTCAACAAATTCGTCTTCTTCAAGATCATTTACTTCGTTAAACATGCCTTCTATTTCATTACGCAAAGACTCATTATCTTTTAGTTCCTGCAATACTTCAGGAAACTGAGAAATAAGAATCTCTTCTTCTGGTATTAATTCAGCATTCCAGCCACTTGATGCAACAGATTTCAAATCACTTTCAATACTATTCCAGTAAGAAGCAAAAGCACCTCTAGACTTGAAAATATCCAGGACACCAATTTTAGCAAATTCTTCTGAAATACTGGTGGCAAACTCTTTATTCAGTTCAAAAACATCTCTGTTTTTAGGTAGATTCTTTAGTCTTGTTATCGTTTTACCCCACCATTGATCAATAGCCTTATCATAAATTGAAAATTTATCTTTAATTTCTTCTGAATTATCTATTAATTGTCTAATTTCTTCTTTTCCATTAAAAATATTTTTGAATTTCATATAACCCGTTTTCAGCCTATCAAAAAGCTTTTCCTGTAAGCCGGTAAAATTATTAAAGTAAGATGCTAAAGATAGTATTTCAGTTTCCGGTATACCTCCATGTAAATGAGCGTGAACATCATTTGGTTCAGCTGGCGGTGAATTATCAACATAACGCCTGATATTGAAGTTAAATTCCTCTTTTTCCAGTTCAGCGAGGTTTACCTTTTTAGAATAACCTTCAATTTCAATTTTATTATGATATACATAGCTTATTTTGGTTATATCTTCAGGCCGGAGTTTATTTTGATTTTTTCCATCTTTAAATTCCCTGTCAGCATTAATAAACAAAACATCATCTCGTTTATGGGCATTTTTTTTATTTATTATTAAAATACAGGCAGGTATTCCTGTTCCGTAAAAAAGTCCCTGTGGTAAACCTATGACAGCTTCAAGGATAACAGCTCCTTCTCTTACCAGCCATTTTCTCATAGCTTTTTCTTCGCTACCACGAAACAATACACCATGCGGCATAACTGTTGCCATTCTTCCGGAATTTTTAAGTACACTTATCATATGCTGAACAAACATAAAATCCGCTTTTTTCTTTTTAGGCATCCAGAACCTGTAGCGCTCTCTATGTTCCTTGATTTCGCCATAATTCTGTGAAAAAGGTGGATTTGCAATAACTATATCAAATCTTTGCAATTCTCCATTTTCAATATGTTGAGGTTTTGCAAGTGTATCTTCATTTAGAATATTTGAATCATATATACTATGAAAAAGCATATTCATTTTACAGATAGACCAGGTTGTACCATTCGATTCCTGACCGTAAAAGCTCAAATCATCTGTGTTGCCATATCTTGCTTCAACATAGTTCTTAGATTCTATTAGCATACCTCCAGAACCAACTGTTGGATCATAGATTTCTGAATTTTCTTCCGGCCCAAGAATACTAACCATTAACCTAACAACTTCATTGGGAGTATAAAATTCTCCGCCTTTCTTGCCTGCACTGTCAGCAAAATATTTTATGAGATATTCGTAGGCTGCCCCAAGCAAATCAGGGAATTCAAAATTTTCATCTTTTAGTGGTACAGGATTAAAGTGATGTATAAAATCTTCCAAAGTTTCATCTGTCAAAGTTTTCTTGTTTTTACCAATGGTTCTGTTGAAATTAATATTCTTTAAAACACCAAGTAGTTTATCTTCATTAGAATCTTCGAGAGCAGCGAGCGCTTTATTTAATTCATCCCCAATATTTTCCTTCAGATCTTTTATATTTTTCCATCTGGCTCTCTCAGGGACATAATATTCATAAGCTTTTGGTTTTTCCAGATATGGCTTTAGATCCTCAGAAACAATATTTTTTTCTTTTGCTTCTTTTGCTCTTACTTTCCTATCATCATCAAACTTGTCACTAAGACGTTTCAGGAAAAGCATTCCAAAAATGTATTCTTTAAATTCAGAAGCATCCATATTGCCCCTTAGTTTATCGCAAGCTTCCATAAGGAAACCTTCTAACCACGCTAAAGAATATTTTCTTTTCATGTATTTATAAGTCCTATTTAAATTTTATACTCCTAATCCAGTTGTCTTATCAATAAATAAATTCTTTTTGATAAAAAAATACTCTTATTCTGTTTTTCTCGTTTTTATTCAACGGTATATTATTAAATTGTAATTTAATATTTGTTTGTTATTTTTATTAGTGCCTAAGCCGAATGCAAAAACCTTTTCGCAAAGGCTTTATTTTTATAAACATACTATATGAAGGAATTTCCAATGGCGGAAAAAAAACACAGCAAACTAGCCGAAAATATTATAAAACTTGTCGGCGGGAAAAGCAATATTGAAAAAGCGGATAACTGTATGACAAGGCTGAGAATAGGTATAATTGATCAAAGTCTTGTACAGAAGGAAAAAATTAAGAGCCTTGAAGGTGTCCTCGGCTTAGTTGAGCAAAGCGGGCAGGTTCAGGTCGTACTCGGCCCCGGAAAAGTTAATAAAATAACTGACATTGTCAAAGAAATGCTTTCTAGGAAATCGTCCCAGGGAAAAGAGAAAAATATAAACGAAGTAGCTGTTGAAGCCCGCAAAAATCTTAAAGATAAGCAGAAACAGAGGGCTTCAGCGAATTTTGTTAAACACTTTGCCAACATATTTCTCCCGATAATACCTGCTTTTGTAGGATGCGGTATTATTTTAGGAATTTTAAATGTCCTTAACAGGTTAACTGCAGGAAGTTTTGCCTCCAGCCAGCTCGGAATGGAGCTTGCACTATTCGGAGGGTTGATATATTTCGGGCTTAACATATTCGTAGGGATGAATACTGCTAAAGAATTTGGGGGGACACCTGTCCTCGGCGGAATTATGGCCGCAGTAATTACAACTCCCGGCCTGTCCGGTCTAACAATCTGGGGAGATCAGTTAATCCCCGGACGCGGAGGTGTTATCGCAGTTGTTATGCTTGTTATCTTCACCTCCTGGCTTGAGAAAAAAATCAGGAAATATATCCCGGAATCGCTGGATCTCTTTGTTACTTCAACACTTGTTATATTGATTGGCGGCCTGGTTGCTTTATATTTTATACAGCCTATCGGCGGAACTATAGCTTCGGGCATTGCAGTTTTCTTTAAATATCTGCTCGCAAACGGAGGCCCTTTTGCCGGTTTTATTATGGCAGGTCTGTTTCTTCCTTTAGTAATGGTTGGGCTCCATCAGGGACTGATTCCTATTCATGCGCAGTTATTACAGGAACTTGGTTATAATGCCTTCTGGCCTATACTGGCAATGGCCGGCGGCGCTCAGGTTGGAAGCGCAATTGCCGTCTATATTAAAACCGATAAAAAAAGACTTAAAAATATTATTATGACTGCTTTACCTGTAGGTGTTCTCGGTATTGGAGAACCTCTTATTTACGGTGTAACTCTTCCGCTCAGGAGAAGTTTTCTCGCAGCATGCCTGGGTGCCGGAGTAGGAGGAACGGTTATTGCAGGTTTTCATGTCGCTGTTACCGCTATCGGTATTTCAGGCATACTCTGTACTATTGTTTCAAACAAGCCGCTGCTCTATTTAATCGGACTTGCAGCTTCTTATATCGGAGGCTTTGTGTTTACCTGGCTTATAGGGTTTGATGATTCCATATATGCTGAAGAGGAATAATATGGCAAAAGGCATTTCTGTTTATCCGGGCGAAGAAACCTTTTCCGAAATCAAAAACTATATTCAGCTTGCCGATAGACTGGGCTACAGAAGAGTGATGACATCTCTGCATCTGCCGGAAACCAATATAAATTTAATTTTAGATGATTTTAAGAAACTTGGGAAATTATGCCGACGCCTGAAAATGGAGTTGATGGTTGATGTATCAACAAAAACTTTTTCCTGTTTTTCGTATGATGAATTTATAAAATACATGACTGATAGTTCTGTCGGTTCTGTAAGGATTGATTTTGGAATTAGCAATAAAAAAATAGTAAAGCTCTCAAACTGCTGTAAAAACTTTAAAATCGTAATAAATGCCGGCACTGTACTTCCGGAAAATTTTAACCGGCTTGTGAAAGCGGGTCTGAATTTAAATAATATTGAAGTATGCCATAATTTTTATCCAAGGCCTGAAACTGGAATTTCAAAAGACTTTTTGGAAAATCAAACAGAATTCTACAAAAAAAATAATTTAAAAATTTCAGCTTTTATCCCTTCTGCTACGGGGAAAAGAGGTCCAATTTTTGAAGGGCTTCCAACTTTGGAAATGCATAGAAGTATGAAAAGCAGCCTGGCTTTTAGGCATCTCCGGCTTTTAGGTATCGACAATATATATTTCGGAGATAATAAAGTTACTGAAAAAGAGCTTGAAGCAACAGCCTCCTTAAAAGACGATGCAACGGCCCTGGAATGTGAAATTATAACAAAAAATCCAACGGCTAAGAAAATTTTAAATCAGGTGCATACCGACAGACCGGACAGCGCTGAATCAGTTATACGAAGCCAGGAATCCAGACTTCTGCTGGCGACAGGTACTTATTGCAGCAAATTAATAAAACCTGAGAAAGCCGAAGAAAGAAAAACCGGTGATATTACCGTCGATAACAGTTTATACAAACGATACGCCGGTGAACTTCAGATATGCAGGAAAAACTTGAAAAAGGATAAAAAAGTCAATATTATAGGTCGGATAAATAAAGATAATCATTTTCTCCTGCCATACATAACCAAAGCAGGAAAATACTACTTTGTTGATAAAATCCCGTTTTAATTCAGCTGTACGGAAAAATAAACAAAATACCGCAGCAAACTAACAGTATAAAGTAATAGTTCTGCTGAGAATCAAAACTAACAAATTTAATAGCTTTTTATAAATGATTTATTGAGAACACGAATATGAAGTGGAAAGAGTTTGTTCTAAAAAATATTATAGAATACTGTAATAGAATAGGTTCAAGAACTTTTTCTTTATCAGATTTTACAAAGGATAAGAAAGAAGTATTCAGGTTATTTAAGCCTGACAATAAACATACAGAAGCCAAAATAAGACAGCAATTACAATTTTTAAGAGATGATAATGTCTTAAGTTTTTTAGATAATACTGGTCATTATACTTTAAGGGGAATTGATTTACTTGAAAAAGAAAAACAAGAAATTCATTCACTTGATATATCAAAAGAAACCCCTGAAAGGAAAGAGTATTTGGTGGAAACTTATGTACGAGATGTTGCCTGGGCAAAAAAAGCAAGAAATATATTCGGCGAATTTTGTCTTTGTAAAAATTGTAACAATACTTTTATAAAAGATGATGGTTTACGCTATATTGAAGTCCACCATATCATTCCTTTATGCAAAGGAGGAGAAGATGCTTTGTGGAATTTATCTGTTTTATGTGCTCACCATCACCGGATGGCTCATTATAGTGATATTAGAACACGAATACAATTAGAAAAATTTTTATTGAAAGAAATACAGTGCAGATTATAAACAATAAAAAATGGGCATATGCAATTTCAGAAAGGTTATCAGATGAATGGCATTTTAAATCCGATTTTCCTGAAGATGCGGAGTTATTAAAATCAGTATTATATGATTTGCTTTTATCTTCTCCTGAAAATTGCAAAAAATTAATCGGAACCGGGATTATAGAAGAAGATTATTTTAAAAAAATTTAATTTTAAACCTGCCGTTTCTTTTACAGATAGAGAATTAGAGCAACTATGGGACCATTATGCCGAAGCCCTGGCTTAGAATTGAATAATTATACTGCCCCCGTTGCTGGTGAAGAGCCGCCAATAAGTATTATTATGAGTTTATGAATGAGGGAAAATAAAAGATAAGACTAAAAATGAAGAATCTGAAAAATGGCGAGAGCGACGGGACTCGAACCCGCAACAACCAGCGTGACAGGCTGGTACTCTAACCAGTTGAGCTACGCCCCCGCATGTTTTAACAAGAACTATAAAATAAATCTGTAATAGTATTTTGCAACTGTATTTTTTAAAAAAAAAGTACTTTTTTGTTGAGTTTCTAAACTGCAGTAGTTTTATATTTCAAGAGACAGTAACATATTACTGAATATTTAAAATATGAGCCAGGAATAAAGAATGACCAATGTATAAGCCTAAAGAAAATAAACTTTCTCAGCCGGAATTTATACCTATGACTGGGGCAGAAGCACGAAACTTAGGGTGGGATGAAATTGATATTCTGCTGATAACCGGAGACGCATATGTTGATCATCCTTCTTTTGGGGCCGCTGTAATTGCCAGAGTATTAATTGATTCAGGCTATACTGTTGGAGTAGTTGCTCAACCTGACTGGAAGACGAAAGAATCTTTAAATGTGTTTGGAAGGCCGAGAATAGCATGTGCTGTAACTTCCGGTAACTTGGATTCAATGCTGAATATTTATACTGCTGCCAGAAGAAAAAGAAAAACAGATGCTTATTCTCCCGGCGGTAAAACCGGGCTTAGACCACCTCATGCAGTAAATGTTTATTCAAATCTCGCAAAATCGGCTTTTCCCGGAACTCCGGTTATAATCGGCGGTATAGAAGCCGGTATGCGGAGAATAGCGCACTATGACTACTGGAAAGACAGAATACTGCCAACAGTGCTTCATACTTCAAAAGCCGATATCTTAGTATATGGTATGGGAGAAAGCAGCCTTTTAAAAATAATAAGAAAAATACAGAATAATCATAGTATTTTTGACGTTCCCGGGACTGCAGTTTTGCCGGGGGCAAACGATTCTGAAAAAATAAAAAACTCAATTGCTAAAGACACTTACATAGAAATCCCTGCTTTCGAAGAAATTAAAACCCGAAAAGGCTCTCTACTGAAATCCCATCTAATTTCCGAAAAAGAAATGAATCCGTTTAACGGCAAAAAGATTATTCAAAAATATAGAGATAGAATATTAATTGTTAATACTCCGGCACAGCCGTTAACTGAAACTGAGCTTGACAAAATATACAGTTTACCATATTCGAGAAAGCCCTCTCCGTTTTATAAAGAAAAAATTCCGGCATTTGAAATGATTAAAAATTCCATAACTTCAATGAGGGGGTGTCCGGGCGGCTGTACATTCTGCGGCATCGGCCTCCATCAGGGCAAATATCTCCAGTCAAGAAGCAGAAAATCAATTCTCAGTGAAGTTCGCAGGCTCAGCAGAATGAAATACTTTTCCGGCACGGTAACAGATATCGGAGGTCCAACAGCAAATTCCTATAAAAATACATCTTATATTAAAGAAAAATGCAGAAGCTGCAAACGGCCGTCCTGCCTTTACCCTGAAATTTGCAGTAACTATAAAATAGATGAACAACAGTTAATAATACTTTTGAAAGATATTTTGAAACAAAAAAAGGTAAACCATGTATTTATCAACTCAGGGATAAGGCTTGACCTGGCACAAAATCAGCCGGCCCTCATGAAAAGTATTGTAAAAGAACATGTTTCCGGTCATTTGAAAGTAGCTCCTGAACACCTTGACGCAACAGTTTTAACACTAATGAGAAAAAACTCTTGCGACAGTTTCTACAGCTTTATCAAATTTTTCGAAAAATATTCAAAACAATTCAGAAAAAAACAGTATATAGTTCCTTATTTTATCGCTAATTTCCCCGGATCAGATTTAAATTCCATGAAAAAAATAGATGTGTTCCTTTCACATTCAAACTGGTCATTACAGCAGGTACAGGATTTTATACCGCTGCCAATGACTATAGCTTCCGCGATGTACTGTGAAGGAATGGATCAAAATTTTAACAAAATAAAAGTTAACCGGGGTCTGAAAGAACGAAGACCGCAGCTGGAAAAACTGAAAAAAAAACGACACTAAACAAGAAGAACAATGTTTGAACTTTTCTTAATTGTTCAAAAATAACCTATGTTTTAGCTGTGATATATTCACACCAAAGAGCGAAAATAACCTCTTTTTAGTAATATTTTGTTTTAAGATGTGATTTTTTTAGCTTTTCCTGTTATATTAATGGTTGAATTCAAAGAAAATATACATTTTTTTCAAAAAAAACTTGAGAATTATTTATTTTCTTATATTTTTAAATCTTTAGTCGCTAATTGGATAATCCTGAAGGGATAAAGTATAACCAATTAATATTTAGGTGGTAACGATGACAAAAAGAGATATGGTAGTGGAGATAGCTAAGGAAACAAATATTACTCAGCAGGAAGTTGCTTCTGTAGTACAGAAAACTTTAGATTATCTTTCCGAAGAATTAATCCACGGGAGAACAATTGAACTCAGAAACTTTGGAGTATTTGAAGTAAAAGTCCGCAAAAAACGTAAAGGCAGAAATCCCAATAAACCTGAGAATGAAGTAATAATTCCTGAAAGGGCTGTTGTTAAGTTCAGACCAGGCAAAGTTCTAAAAGAAAAAGTTGATAAGATAGCGCCTTCAACAATTTAATAACTCCTGATTTCGTGAGCTTTTTGCAGTGGTTTATGTGCGCAGACGTTCAAACATGCCTTGCAGTGACTAATTAGTTTTTTTATTTTAAGCAAATATAGTACTGCCAAAAGCAGTTGGGGGGGTAATTTATAAAAATATTTTTTATCTAAAAGAGAAAAGATAATTATAATATAAACATCTTATTGTAAAAAAAATATTTTTATAAATTAACTCACGGATTTAGGTGACTTTTAATTTAATTCAGCAGGCTCACTTTAAAAGGGTGGGCTTTTTTTTATCTATCCGTTTCGAAAAATTTTAGCCTGAATAGATCAGGCTAGAGACAAAAGACGGTACTTCAAAAAGGTTACTTGTATCCTGGATGATTTCAATATATTTTTATTACTAATTTTCAAAATTTAAACCAAATTATGCATTTGAATATTTGAGAGTGCCTTGAGCAGATCTGAAACAGATTAAATTTTTATAAAATAGAATTAAAATAGAAAAGTAAAATATTATGGAAGTTAAATTTTTACTGAGATGCATTGAGTGCGGAAATGAATATAAAGCATACAAGGAAGTGCGTTATAAATGCAGTTGCGGGGGTTTATTGGAAGTAAAGCACAACCTTGAAAGACTAAATGGGAAAAAGCTTAAAGAAGCATGGGAAGCAAGATGGGGGATCCGTAATTCAGTTTTTTCTTCCGGAGTATGGAGGTATAAGGAACTAATAGCGGATATACCGGATGACTCTATAATTACTAAACTGGAGGGAAACACCAGGCTGTATGATTCCGGACCTGCCGGTGAATATGCAAATCTGAAAAAACTGAAACTGAAACATGAAGGGGAAAACCCTACCGGAAGCTTTAAAGACAGAGGAATGACAAGCGGTATTTCTATTTCAAAGCTGCTAAATGCCAAAACTGTAGCATGCGCAAGCACAGGTAATACCAGCGCCAGTATGGCATCCTACGCGGCAAAGGCCGGATATAAATCTATAATTTTTATCCCCTCCGGAAAGATTGCATACGGCAAGCTGTCCCAGGCTTTAGCATACGGAGGAAAAACCCTTCAGATAGAAGGTAATTTTGATGACGCTATGCAGCTTGTTCAGGAGGTTTGCAGTGAGCTTAATATCTATTTATTAAATTCAATTAATCCGTTTAGAATTGAAGGCCAGAAAGCTATAGGTTTTGAAATTCTTCAGCAGCTGGAATGGAATGTCCCCGACTGGTTTATCATTCCCGGAGGTAACCTTGGCAATAATACTGCCCTGAGTAAAGGTTTAATGGAGCTTTACAGTCTTGGAATTATTAATAAAATTCCGAGAATTGCAGTTATACAGGCCCGAGGAGCAAATCCGCTTTACGAAATGTGGAAAAATAAAACCTTCTTTAAACCGGTTAAGGATCCTGATACTATTGCTACAGCCATTAAGATCGGCAACCCGGTTTCATGGAAAAAATCAATTCGCGGAATAGAATGGACTGACGGCGTAGTTGAAGAGGTTACTGAACAGGAAATCATGGATGCAAAAGCCAAGGTTGATGCATCAGGGATCGGGGCGGAACCGGCTTCATGCTGCGTTGTCGCAGGAGCTAAAAAGCTTGTGGAAGCCGGTACAATTTCATCTGATTCTTCAGCTGTAGGAATTTTAACAGGGAATATGCTAAAGGATCCGGATGCAACCGTCAATTACCATTTAGGAAATTTAAAGCAACGGGGTATTGACGGAAAGTTCAAAAATGCTCCTGAAAATATTAAGTCGGATATTGAGTCCGTAAAAAAAGCTGTAAAAGATATTATATAAAGGAATTAAACAATATGTATGTTGGAAGAATTGTAGCAGTCGGAATGAATAAATCCGGTAACTTAACCGGGATGTACAGAGTGTCTTCGCGCTCGTTCCCGAACAGGGAAACAAGAAAAATAAAGAATAAGATAGCAGTTATGCCTAAGGCTGGTTTTGAGGAAGATTTAAACAAAAATCCATATATAGCATATAACTGTATCAGGCTGTCAGGCACTAAAGCAGTTATTTCCAACGGCTCGCATACAGACCCGATAGTGGAAAAAATTGCGGCGGGGTACCCTGCAAAAGATGCTCTGGTGCTGTCGCTTCTCGCGCTTGATTATGAAAAGGACCATCTGTCGACTCCAAGAATTGCTGGAATTATCGATGCAGAATTAAAAACCGGTTTTCTGGGTACAGTAAGAAAAGATGCACTGCAAGTAAAAGAATTTTCTCTCGTGCCGGGCATGGCTTATTACGTGGCTACGTATGAACACAGCACTCCATGCGAACACTATAAAGATGAAAATTTCACTGTTAATTCTGCAAAAGAGGCAGCCGGATATATCTTTAATAAAGGGGTTTTTGAAAAAATGGAAAAACCAGTTACTTCTGCTGCAGTTATTAGCACTGAAGAAGGATTTGAAACAGCTACAGAAATTTAAAATAACATGTTATGAGAAAAGATATATTGAACAAAGAGCAGAAAGAAGCTGTAGAAACAATTTCCGGGCCGCTTCTGGTACTTGCCGGTGCCGGTACAGGTAAAACAAGGGTAATAACTTACCGGATAGCCAATATGCTGAAAAGCTGGATCTCTCCGCATAATATTCTTGCTCTGACTTTTACTAATAAAGCTGCACGTGAAATGCGCGAAAGAATTGCAAACCTTGTAGATAAAAACTCTGCCGAAAAACTTTTTGTTGGAACTTTCCACGCTTTTTCTATTCACATTTTAAGAAAAGAGATAAAAAATATTAAATCACTCCATCCGGGCTTTACAATCGCTGATGAAGTAGACCAGAAATCACTATACAAACAGGTAATGGCTGAGCTGAACCTTATTAATGAGAAAATTGACCTGAATGTTTTCCGCTCTGCAGTCAGCAAAGCTAAAAATAATCTCCTTTCTCCCAAAAAATATAAACTTCAGGCTGACGGCTACCTCGAGAATATTGTCGCAAAAGTTTACGACAAATACCAGGAAAAACTCACTTTGCAAAATATGGTGGACTTTGATGATATCCTTATGAAATTAGTCCTGCTTTTGCAGGATAATTCTGAAGTTCTTAAAAAATACCGGGATATTTATAAGTATATTCTTGTAGATGAATTTCAGGATACAAATTTTGTGCAGTTTGAATTAGTTAGAATACTTGCAGGGGAAAATAACAATATCTGTGTAGTAGGAGACGATGACCAGTCAATTTACGGCTGGCGGGGAGCAAAAATTGAAAACATACTCAGTTTCCCTAAAAATTTTAAAAACACTAAAGTTATCAAACTAGAGCAAAACTACAGGTCAACTAATAATATACTGGAGGCAGCCAACAGCTTCATTGCAGGAAACAGCAATAGACACGGAAAAAACTTGTGGTCCGGACGCGGCGGCGGAGAAAAAATCCTTTTTCATCCTGTAGATTCTGATTTGGAAGAAGCGGATTTTATTTCCAAACAGATATATAGAATAATTTTTGAAAATCCAGATGTAAAATACAGCGATATTGCGGTATTATACCGTTCCAACCACCAGTCAAGACTGTTCGAAAAAGCTTTTAAAAAAGACAGTATCCCATACAGACTTGTCGGCTCAAAATCATTCTATGAGAGAAAAGAAATAAGAGATGCTGCAGCTTATCTAAAGCTCTGTGTAAACCCAAGAGATGACCAGAGCTTTCTAAGAATAATTGGAGTTCCTTCTCGGGGTATTGGATCCAAAACCATCGATATAATGAGGAAAACGCAGTCAGAACAGAAAATTCCGTTAACTGCAGCTATATACAATGAAAGTATCAAAAAAAAACTTTCCGGCAAAGCTTCAACAAGTGCAAAAACTTTTTCCGACTGTTTAAAAAAATGGTCTGCTATCCTGAAAGAAACCGACTCCCTTTCAGATAAAATTAAAAAATATTTCGAAGAAATTGGTTTTTTAAATGGATTTCAAAAAATATATAAAAACATTGATGAAGCTGAAATGAGAAGGGACAATGTAATAGAATTTATCAATGCAGTCGCACAGTATGAAACAGAAGAAAAAGAGGAAGCTTCTCTGGCGGGTTTCCTTGAAGCATACTGCCTTGCAGATGATAATGATAAAGTCGATGAAGATGAAGATAGCGGCAATTCAGTGACAATGCTGACCGTGCACGCTGCAAAAGGCCTTGAGTTTCCGTATATATTTCTGGTTGGACTGGAAGAAGGACTTTTCCCAAATTACCGGGCTGTAGATGAAGGCAACCTCGATGAAGAAAGAAGACTCTTTTATGTTGCAGTTACAAGGGCAAAAGAAAAAATAATTATGTCAAACGCAAAGACAAGATTCAGGTATGGTAAAGCTCAAAAACAGAGAAGCTCAAGCTTTATTAACGAAATACCTGAAGAACTTTTCGAAGAATTAAACAGAATACCCGTTGAAGATAATTCTGTAAAAAAAGCTTTTGCAGCGTTTTATAACCAGTTTTCATAATAAATAAATTGACCTCGGCGTTCGAAAAATAAATACTCATGTGTATATTTAAGAAAAATAATTTAAGATAAAAATAAGGTAAAAAAACTATGAATAAAAATTTGTACCGGATAGCTGCTATTCCTGGTGACGGTATAGGCCCGGAAGTCACAGAAGTAGCAATGAATGTATTTGAGAAAATATCTAAAAAACACAATATCAGATATGAAATTACTGAATTCCCCCAGGGCGGAGAACACTACTATAAAACCGGAGAAGTCATATCAGACAAAACAATGGCCGCATTAAAGGAACACGATATTATTTACCTGGGCGCGGTAGGCTCTCCAAAAGTTAAACCAGGTATTATAGAAAAAGGGCTCCTGCTGGGCCTCCGGTTCGGATTCGACCAGTACATTAATTTGCGGCCGGTAAAACTTTACCCAGGTGTTGAAACTCCGTTAAAAGACAAAACGGAAGAAGACATTGACTATATTGTCGTCCGTGAAAATACCGGCGGACTTTATACTGGAATAGGCGGTTTCACTATGAAAGGTACCGCTCATGAGGTTGCTGTAAATTCGATGGTTTATAACTATAAACAGGTTTCACGCTGTTTGAGATATGCTTTTGAGCTGGCTCAGACACGTCCGAGAAAAACACTGGCCCTCGTTGGTAAAACTAACGTTCTTACTTATGCTTTTGATCTGTGGGACAGAGCATTTAATGAAATTGGAGATAAGGAGTTTCCGGATGTTAACAGAGAATATTACCATGTAGACGCAGCCTGTATGCATATGGTTAATCAGCCGGAAAGATTTGATGTTCTCGTTACATCAAACATGTTCGGAGATATATTAACTGATTTAGCTGCAATGACCCAGGGAGGTATGGGTATGGGAGCTAGCGGAAACCTTAATCCCGACAAATCCGCTCCTTCAATGTTTGAACCCCTGCACGGGTCGGCTCCCGACATTGCAGGACAGAACAAATCGAATCCTTTGGCAGCAGTTATGAGTTTAAAAATGATGCTTGAATTTATGGATCAGAACGAAGCGGCGGAAGAACTTGACAGAGCTATTTGTAAAGTTACACCTATGAATTTAAATAAAATGTCAACCGATCAAATAGAGAAAGCCATTCTGAAACATTTATAATTGGATATTTTAGAAAGGCATGCTTATGGAAATATTTCATGTTGACAATTTTCTTTGGACGCCGATAAGGACCAAAGCAAGAAGAGAAAAAAAACTTGCTGAATACTGCGAAGCAAATGGAATTAAATATTATCTACCTTTGACCAAAAGTATAAAACGTTACGAGCGAAAAACCGTAACGTTTTATCCCCCTATGTTCTCGGGTTACATTTTCTGTCAGCTTGACACTGATCACTATAACCTTCTTTTACGTTCCCATGATGTATTTTATAAGGTTAATATTGATGAAGCCATGGAAAAACTTCTTATAGAAGAACTTAAAAGCATTCAGTTAATCGAAAACCTCTCTTCTGAAAAGGAAGTAAAAATAAAACCGGAACTGGTTGAGGGAACACCTGTAGTGATCTCTCAGGGGCCGCTTCAGGGAACTTCCGGCATAATTACTAAAAGATCAAAGGACGTTCTTATTACTGTAAATATAGATATTCTCGGCCAGTCAGCTTCAGTTAAACTGGATATAGGCGAAGTTGAAACTGGAGAAGAAATTTAAATTCTTTTTGTGATAACAATTACCGTCCTGTTTAATACTGAAGTCAGGATTTTTTCCCCGAAGTAAATTTATAATTATGACAGGCCGGCATTATCTTTTCTCTCAAGGTGCTTTTCATAGTCTAATAAAAGTGTTTGCACCATGAGGCGCCAGTCAAATTTATCCTTAACAAAATCCTGTCCGGTCATACCCATCTGTTCTGATTGTTCAGGATTTTTAAGAAGCTTAATAAGTGACTCAGCTACACCTTTCATATCCCCGGTTTCGAGCAGGAAGCCGGTTTTGTTATTAAAAATAACTTCAGGCGTACCGTCAAGATTGAAACCGACAGCAGGCTTTCCGGATGCCAGGGCTTGTACAACAGACCTCGGGAGGCCTTCTCGAAGGGAGAGGTGTGCTAATGTATCCATTTCAGCAATATACTTACAAACTTCGGAAGGGGGTACCAGTCCTGTAAAAATAAAATTATCTTTTATACCTCTGTCCTTTATTTCTTTTTGAATTTTGTCATACCAGATTCCATTCCCTACAATTAAAAATTTTACTTCAGGTACAGCTTTTACAACTTCAGCCGCGGCAGGTATAAAATATTCATACCCCTTTAAAGGGAACAGTCTGGCCACAGTCCCTACTACTGGAGTATTAACTTTTATCCCAAGCTTTTTTCTCAATACCGGGTTTGACTCACTTTTCAGGAACGGTTCAAGCTCCATGCCGCTGTATACAAGCTTAAATTTCGAGCGGCAGCCTATTTTTTCTTTTACATACAAATCTATCATATTCTGAGCGACTGCATATATCTTATGGCACTTTTTAGCCGCCCATCTCTCAGCTGTTTTATAAATAAAATTCTGAAATTTCCCGGCTTTTGGGTGAAAAGGAGGCCCGTGAACAGTATGAACAATATAGGGAATGTTTACAGCATGAGCTGCCGCCCTACCTATAATACCCGCTTTCGACGCATGGGTATGGACTACATCATATTTTGCTTTTCTGAAAAGCTTTTTTAATTTAATGTAGGCTTTAATATCCTTTACAGGATGGACAGCACGTATCATTTCAGGAACAGTAATAACTTTAACATCATACTTCTTGAGCAGCTCAGTTTTTTTCAGCAATTCCCCTTCAGGCCCCGGCGAAGGTCCTGTAATAAGCGTTACATCATACCCTTTCTCCATCTGCCCTATAACTGAAAGAAGAGTATTCTCCTGGGCTCCGCCTACAATCATTCTTGTAATCAAGTGACAAATTTTAAGCTTCTCTTTACTCATTCAGATTCTAATCTGGTTATTTCGTTTCTTAATTCGTTAATAATTTCGGTTATTTTTACATATAATTTTTTCCCAAGTTCAATAATATGGTTTTTTATCTCTGATATTATTGATAATAATATTTTTCCCACTCGTCAAGGCTTTTGGGTTCGCATTTTCGTATGCTTTCAGAAGTGGCGCCGACATTTCTTTTGAAGTTTAACTGAAACCTGTCCATCGCACTGTTTAAAATCCACTCTTCAGCCATTTTCATTTTCCAGTTTTATAAATTTATCCTTAGTCTTATATTCCATCTCTCTGTCAGCTTTCGCCGTTAATAATTGTGTGTATTGTTTTTAAGTCCATCCATTATCCTGCTTTACTGATGCCGCAATAGAATGTATCGCCGTATTTGGAATGTAATTTTTTTTCAGCTTCTATCGCCTGCTGTTTACCGGAACATATCCCGAAAAGGGTAGGGCCACTTCCTGTTATTTCAACATTTAATAAGCCGGCATTCAGCATTTCCTCTTTAAGTATTTCCTGAATTGGAAATTTTTCATAAAGTGCGGGAGCGAGGTCATTATAGATAAATTTTGAAGCTTTTAACCAATCTCCAGCTTTTAATGCGGTTTTTAGATCATTAGAGTAAATGTTTTTTTTCTGTCTACTTTTATCAAAATTTTTGTAAGCCCATGCTGCACTCACAGGAAAAAGCGGGGCAAGAATTACAGTATATAAACCATCTGCCATCTCAATCCGTTCCAGTTTTTCTCCAATCCCCTTTGCGAAGGCAGGTACCGGATTCAGAAAATATGGAACATCTGCCCCAAGATTTACTGCTGCTTCTTTTAATTTATCAAAACTTAAAAGCCCGTACTGTTTATTAAGCAGAAGTAAAACGGCTGCGGCATCCGAGCTTCCGCCGCCCATTCCCGCTGCTACCGGAATATTTTTATCTATGTGAATACTGCAGTTAAGTTTGATGCCTGTATATTCAGCATATAATTCTGCCGCTCTGTAACAGAGATTGTCTTTATTAAGCGGGATCTTAGAATTATTTGAAGTTATATTTAATTCATTATTATCAAAATTCAGAGTTATTACATCATAAATATCACTCAACGGCACAAAAACAGTTTCAATTTCATGGTACCCGTTAGGGAGTTTCCCAACAACTTTTAAAAATAAATTAATTTTTGATGGAGTTTTAAGTTTTAACATTTTCTGTTTCTTTCTATAAAAACAAATTCATGACATTTATAAAACAGATTTATCCGTTTAGGATAGGATTTCCGCTTCTAATTACTTATATTATTTCAACCCAAACTATGCGTTTGGACTTTACAAAGGTTTTAAGTAACTTATTTTTTGTTGAGTAATCAGTATATTATAGTTCAGGCGGTTTCAGGTTAAGTCATCAATACCGGCTTTGATTCTTTTTAATGCTTCATTCAGTATAGAGCGCGAACATCCAAAATTCATTCTGATATAGCCGGGTCCTCTGAAGACTGCACCTTCGGACATTCCTACATTGTATTTCTCAAAATATTCAGCAGGTTTTTCTAACCCTAAGCCGCAAGCATCTATCCATGCAAGATAAGTTGCGTCCTGCTCAGATATATTTAATCCTGGAGTCCGGGCAACAAATTCTTTAATAACTCTATAGTTTCCTCTTAAATATTCAAGCAGTTTTTCCAGCCATTCATCTCCGTGTTTATATGCCGCAAGTGCCGCTGTATAACCGAGCAGGTTTACATGCGGAACAAGCCCCTCCTTGGCCTTCTTGTATTTGATTCTGAGTTTTTCATCTGAAATAATAGCAAAAGAACAGCCCAGTCCGGCTATGTTGAAAGTTTTGCTTGGTGCCATAAGGGTTATTGTCCTTTCAGATATTTCCGGAGAAAGAGAGGCTAATGGAATATGTTTTTTGTTTTTGCTGAGAATAAGGTCACAGTGTATCTCATCAGAACATATAACTAAATCATGTCTTTTACAGATTTCAGCAAATTTTAAAAGCTCCTCTTCTGTAAACATTGTTCCGCCGGGATTGTGGGGATTGCAGAAAAGAAACAATTTTGTGTTCTCTTTTACTGCTTTGTCAAATCCCTCAAAGTCTATAGTCCAGCGTTTATTTTTTTCAACCAGCGGAATTTCTGTGAGGGTTTGAATGTTATTTGCAGGCGCTTTTAAGAAAGGATAATAAATGGGGACGAATGTTGCAACATCATCATTTATATTTCCGGCAGCCCTGCAGGCTATGTTAAATCCGGTAACAAGCCCGGGAAGCCACACCAGCCACTCTTTTTTTATATTCCAGCTGTAAAGCTTTTTCAGCCTTCGAATTATAATATCCTCCAGTTCTTCAGACGGAAAAGTATAACCGAATACACCATGATCCACCCTTTTATGAAGAGCTTCAATTACTTCAGGCGGAGAACGAAAGTCCATGTCCGCAACCCACATAGGCAGCATATCTACCTTTCGGTATTTTGAAAAATCCCACTTAAAACAGTTGGTTCTACGCCTCGGAATAAATTTGTCAAAGTAATGTTTCATAGTAAACACTTTCGAATAAAACAGGTTTTGAATAACTCGCACATAAATTCTATAAATAAAAATTAAAGAAAAAAAAGCAAAAATACACTAATCGCCAATAAGTTAAAAAAAGATAATCAACTTCAGGTATGATTTTAAAATTACTGTTTGCAACAATAGTATAAATAAAAAAAGGAAAAACATTTTTTTCTGGAGTTTTTTCACGGTTTCTGTACTAAGGAATGCTCCAAATATAAATAAATTAACAGGATAGATAAATAAAGCCAGCCTCCCTATTTCCCCTCTTGAATAGGGAAAAAGGAATATAAAACCGAGTATAAAAACCAAAAGCCAGTTTATTAGCATTAGATTGCATTGTTTTGTATCTTTCAATCTCATTTTTGATAGAATAAAGAAAAAAGGCAAAGTACCTGAAAATATAATATAATCCAGAATATTATAAGGTATCCACAAAGAACTTCTCTCTGCAGTGGTTAAATAAAATGCAGTATTGTTTGAAGAACATTTGAAAACAATGTTTATTATATCAATTTTTAAAAAATAGCAGAAAATTATAAAAAGTATCCCGCCTGAAATGAAATAAAATATTTTTTTTAAATTCTCCTTATTTCTGGAAGACTTAATTAAAAAATATAAGCCGAACAATATAATAATAAGAGAGTAACTAACACTGAAAAAAACACAGATTCCCAGCCAGAACCCAAGGATAAAGGAATAAATTTTGAATTTATATTTATAACTTAAAACAAAAATAAGCACAGCGATAGAACTTAGTAAATAATAGAAAACATCATAATGTCCTAGGAATAAAACCGGCCCCGGTATCAGGGTTAAAGCTATAGCCAGAAAGCCGAAATAGTTAGAGGCTCCGCTGAAAATATATACTGCAGTCAATATAATTACATTTGCTAAAAAAATACCAAACAGAAAAATATAAAATATTAAAATCGCGGTATAGAACAAGTTTTTAAAATTTTCAATTCCTGTATGAGCTTTTTTTATTTTTTTACTTTTGATAAAATTATAAAATATTTTAAAATTTTCCGGCATTATAAAGTTTAACAAATTTTTAACCGGGGGAGTGTTTCTGATAAAACTGAGCACAGCGTAGGAAAGCAAAATGTTTCCAGGCGGATGTGTATGAGTATGAAGGACCCATTTCCCTGATTCAACTTCCAGTTGTTTTTTCTGAAAGTTCTTCAAATACTCCCCCAAATCTTTTATTTCAGAGGCAGAAGTCAGATACCCTCCGGTCCATTTATCCAGAATACCGTAAACGCTTTCAGACTCTTCAATCCAGCCACATTTTAAAATATGGTAATTTGAAAAAATAGAGAGGAATAAAATTACAGCTAAAAAAAAGACTTTGCGTTTTAAAAACTTTAAATTCGAATCGATATACCATGCGGCTGTAATAGAAATTATAAAAATAAAAAAAATTATAAAAGAATTATTTAAAGAAAATATATTTTTGGGAGCCCTCTGCCAAACCCATTCGCCTTCAACTCCGAAAGGTATATTTGTAAATGCAACAAAAATAATTGACAGTAAAGACACAGCAATACTGATAATTAAAGTTATAATGTCTAGTTTTTTGTTGTTACAATTAATCTTTTGCATTGTCCTAAAAAATTATTTGGCTAATACTGCAATATTTTTGATCAAGTGTTGCAATGAATTTTAAACCCTGCCAGATGGTGGCGACACTATTTCAGTCTAAATAAATAGGGCTATTAAAAAACCGGCATTCTTCAGTTATCTATTATATAAACATAAGTAAAAAAACTAAACGAGTGTCAAACGAGGCAGAACATGATAAAATGTAACAGCAGTAGCTATGATAATCAAGAGCGACGTTTAACAATAAAAAAATATTGTCAGCACGATGAAAAATCCTCCAGTTAACGGAGTTGGAATAAGACCCCGGAAAGCAAAAGATCAGTAAAGTTTGTCCACCTGGGAGGAATTTTGCTTGAGCTTTTGATATTGAAACCAGATAAATACTTTAATGCTGTGGTATCGAATTTTTTCAGAAAAACCGGAAAACGCCCAAAAAAATGGCTGCCCGGCAGAGATAAACCCTTTTCGTGCGACATAAAATTATATTTTTACACCCCCCACTGCGCTAAATTTGGTAAAATTCACAAATTTTTTGTATTATAAACTGGTAAAAATATAAATTTATATAAGATTAACTTAGTTTAAGATTCGTATAAACTTTATTTTATAATGAATCAATTGTTCATACCATTTATTGAATTAAACCTACTATTTGAGATATATTTTTTTAATACTTTGAAGTATTAACCAATACACTCCCACTTTACGGCACTTATATATTAACTAATAGAATTAAGTGTGACACGTTTACGTTTGATTCTATAAGTACAAATAAGAAAGAATATATATGTCAAAACCAACTTTTAAAGACCTGGGTATATCTGAAAATTTATTAGTTTCAGTAAAAAAAAGAGGCTATGAAGAGCCAACAGAAGTTCAATCCAAAACGATTCCTTTAATGCTTGAAGGTAACTCTAATATTATAGTTCAATCACAAACCGGAACAGGTAAAACTGCCGCTTTTGGCCTTCCTATTTTAGACTTAATAGATTGTACAGACAAAAGCGTGCAGGCTTTAATTCTGGCCCCAACCAGAGAACTTGCAATACAGGTTTCAGAAGAAATTAATTCAATAAAAAATTCATCTGATATAACTATAGCTCCAATATACGGTGGTCAATCAATTGACCAGCAGCTTAGACGTTTAAGCAAAGGTGTTCAGATAGTAGTCGGTACTCCGGGAAGAATAATTGACCATTTAAAGAGAAAAACATTAAAAATAAAAAGCATAAAACATCTAATTCTGGATGAAGCTGATGAAATGCTAAATATGGGGTTTATCGAAGATATAGAAAAAATTATGGAGCATACTAATAAAGATAAAAAAATTCTTCTCTTTTCAGCAACTATGCCAAATCGAATTAAAGAATTAGCACAAAAATATGTCAGGGATTACAAACATATTTCTATAAAAAAAACAGGGCTAACAACCAGATTGACTGAACAGATTTATTTTGAAGTTAAAAACTCTGATAAATTTGAAGCTTTAACTAGAATAATAGACTTTTCTGAAAATTTTTACGGTTTAATATTCTGTAGAACAAAAAATGATGTGGATACTATTACTGCTAAACTTATAGATAGGTCATATGATGCAGATGCGATTCACAGTGATATATCACAGCACCAGAGAGAAAAAACTCTTAATAAATTTAAAAAAACTAACATAAATATACTTATTGCTACAGATGTTGCCGCCAGGGGAATTGATGTAAATGATTTGACACATGTTATAAATTACTCACTGCCGCAGGATACTGATTCTTATATTCATCGAATAGGTCGTACAGGAAGAGCCGGCAAAGAAGGAACTGCAATTACTTTTATTACTCCAAGTGAATACGGAAAGTTAATGAGAATACAAAAGACGACTAAAACTAATATTCAAAAAAAAGAACTTCCGCAAGTAAATGATATAGTCGAATTTAAAAATAAAAGAATAACAGAACAGTTAAAAAAATCTATAGATGATAATATTAGCGATTTTTACAAAAACTGGGCTGATAAATTATTAAGTGAAATTCCTCCTTCTAAACTGCTATCATCAATTTTAAAATATTGTTTTGATGAAGAGCTTAACGTAGATTCTTATAAAAATATATCAGAAATAAAAAAGAAGAACAGCCATGATATAAAAGACAATTCTAAATGCAGGTTGTTTATTGCACTGGGTAGAAAAGATGGAGTAGATGAAAAAAAACTTATCAAAATGATCAAATCAAAAACTTCAATTTCAGAATCACAAATTAAAGAAATGCAAGTAATGGATAAGTTCTCATTTATAACAGTACCTTTCAAAAAAAGCGAAACAATAATTTCCATGTTCAAGCATAAAGGTAAAGACAGAAAACCATTAATAACAAAGGCTAAAAATAAGAAATAATAATTGCCCTTTTAAATTTCAAAAGGTAACCGGTGTTGCTAAAATGACCCGGTTTTAAAAACTTTTTGAAAAAAAATATAGCAATTATCTATAAACAAAGTTGTTTCAATTCAGCCATCTTATATTAAACTTTTAAGTTTATATTCAATATCGTTACCTGTAAATAAAATTTTTTAAAAGCTCCACAACATATTCCATCAGCTTGAGCAAAAAACAAAGGGTTTGCGCTACAATTACCTGATAAATGAAGGTTGAAAGAATTTTCTAGTATAGGTTTACGGGTTGGGTATGATCCCAATATATTATCAGTGATCACTTTCCAATTTTCCTCTAAGTGTGATATAATCAGTTCATCAAAAGAATCAAGTTCTCTATTAGGGGGTATAAAAAACGTAAATCTGTTTGGATACTAACCGGTTGCGTGCGTACGGCATTATATTATGAATTTATTAATTTAATTGGCAGGTATTTACGATAAAATGTAAAGTCTTTATCATCAGTATAAATATAAAAATTATTCGTAAATGCTATAGAACAAATTAAATAATCTATTGCTGAACCTTGAATTCCATTACTTCTACACAAATTGTTAAACTCAGCTGCTTTGACAAAATGCTTTGTTTGCAAAGGAATATCTTCAAATGCAGATAAATGATTCTTTATCTTTTCAAATTGTTCTTTATGTGTAATGCCGGATAAAATTTCCTGCCTGATTGGTCCAATGATTACAACCCGACCGTCAAAAATAAGATCTGATAGTTTCTGTGAAACTTTATTATCTGAGTTTTTTCTTCTAAGAGCTTTTGACCAGATACATGTATCAACTAATACTTTCATTATTATCTTTCAGCTTTATAATTGTAATTTTCATCAAAATCTATTGTTCCAAAAAGATTAACAGTTTCAAGTTGTTTTTTATGTGCAATATACTCTCTGAGTGCAACGGTTACTGTTTCTTTCTTTGTTCTATGATGACCAATTTTTTGAGCCGCTAATATCAGTTTATCATCAATTGCTAAGTTTGTAGACATTTTTACACCTCCTTTTACACATATTATAACACATGATTTCTATAATTAAAGTTCATTTTTTATGACATTTTTTTCTACTGCAGAGCGTATGCGAGGTTAAAAGAATTTTTAAATTAAAAGTTCTTATTTCATCGGATTAGAGCTGTCACTTTTGAATTTGAGATAAACTCCAATTCCGGCATAAAGGGTCACACCTACTATTTGATAATATATTTTTTTTATGAGATTAAACTTACAAGAATGGATATATAGGAGTAGTGGGTAAATGTCCAAGACCACTTAAAATTGAATATCCGGGAGAATGTGAAAATTTTAAGAAAATATCAATACGAAACGAGAAACAGGAAAAATCGTGGAAGTAATTACCTCCCTGGAATTTGATTCACATTTATGTGCTGTATCAAAAGAATATAATGAAGAAAAGTAGGTATTTTTATTTGCAAAATATTCGGAGTTTTAAAATCCCGCTGTCAGATCTGCAGGTTATCTTATTTTCAATTTTAAATCACCTTCAACATACTGGTGTATTATACCGGAAATTAAAGTTTGATAGGGGATACCAAGTTCTAAAGCTTTCTCTTGAATTCCTGTGCGGTCATGTTCATATAAACGGATAGTAATTCGTTTATCTTTCTTTAGAGTATTGTTAGCAAGTTGCTTAATCTTTTCTATTTCATTTTCTTACTCCTTTTCCAATTTCATATATGTCAGCAGCTGTGCTTCGTGGATTCCTTTTATTTCTTCTACACTTTTTAATTCTATTATCAATTCATCTTCAATTAAAACATCTACTCTGTAACCACAATCAAGTCGTGCATCTTTATATGCTACCGGTAGAGGATGCTGAAGTTTGAAATCTATATTGTTCAATTTTAATTCATGAGCTAAGCACTGCTCATAAGTTGATTTCAGTAATCCTGGACCAAGAGTACGGTGGACTTCTATTGCACAACCGATAACTTTATTCGACAGTTTATCAAATTCCATTTTCTTAGTGTCCTTCGTGCTCTTCGTGGTTAATTTTTTATGTAACATCGAATTCAGCTGCGCGCGATTAGCGCGTTCGCTGAAATGATTTGTTAGCTTTCTAAATTCTTTCCTTAAGTCTTCCCTTAATTTTTGAGATCGGTCAGTCCCTTTTATCCCTTTATAGTTTAATTTAGCATAATGACTTAAATTAATAATTAAATGCTATTATATAGCCCTAACAGCCTTTATTTATGTATTCAAAATATCTATATATATAGTTATAAGTACGTTATACCATTTGAAACAGGTCAGACCCCTTTAATTTATACAGGAAAATGACTTCAGATATATGGTTATTAATTTCGGACTAAATCAAATAACATCATATAAATCTGCAAAATATGATTTAACAGAGGAGTTGCTTGCAGAAAAGAAAGTTATGTCTGAGTCGTACAAATTGATACGTAAAAGTATAAATGAAAAAGAAAATATATTTTCCGGTCTGTTACTGAAAGCTGCAGAAAAATCAAAAGATAATAATATTGAATTGAGCACTGAAGCTTTAAGATTAAAAGCTGATCTTCTGAAGTTAAAAGCTGAAAAAAAGAATATGGAAACTTATGAGAACAAACTCAACAAGATGATAAACGATAAAACAGAAAAGCTGCTTACAAATAAAAAATATATGTTCGATACTGTAAAAATCATTGCACGAAATATTTTCTACAGACTTCTGGAAATATTCAGGCCAATTTACAATAATTACAGAAATGACCATACTATTCTCAGAGAGCTATTAAGAACAGATGGATATATTTATTCCCAAAGCAATATTATCTATATTTCGCTCGACTTAAAAAGAAGATTGAATAGAAAGCAAAGAAAGAGTACAGATGAATTTATTAAAATTATTGAAAGTAAAATCAATAATTTATCTGTTTTTACAAAACATATCAGATTGTCTCTCTGCAACTCAAATATCGCGAAAAAAAAGAGAGCGTTTAATTTGCGATTCTCAAAATTTTAGATTAGACTCAAAAGGCGGAGTACTGATTAATATTTTAAACAGATTGCAGGTAAGCAGGTATTCTTTATTTGTAGCGGAAAGAATTCTATCAAGCTGCGTTTTATCTCCGAGCTCAGCAAAAAGAACTGTGATAAAGATGTAGATTCTGATTTTTTATATCGTTTGTAATGTTGTTTTAAACAGAGAGCCTTTATCTCCTATAAACAATATATAAGAACCTGCTTTGACTAACCGTTTTTTATTGGCATTGAAGAGAGTGTCGAAAGAAACTTTTCCGTCAGATGAATATATTATGATCCTACCATTTTCAGGGAGTGAACTCTGGAATAAGTTATCAGATTCAATTCGCCGCGCTGTATTATAACCTTCCTGCCCGATAGTAATACATTCATTATCATGCAGAAAAGGAACCCTGGTTCCAGCAGTGTACTGGAATGCATCCATCTGAAGAATTTTTTCTCCCTTATCGTAAAATATTTTCATATCAACCTGGTCTCTGAGATAAGGCAAGATCATCTGAGTCGTATATTTATTTGCGATTGCATAGGGTGTTGCAGGAAAGGGAGAGCCTGTAAGGATTATTCTTCCCGGAAGTTCATCGATAGTAAATGTTTTCTTAAGGTCAAATAAGTGTATAAACAAATCGGTTGCGCTGTAGTTACGTGGAATCCACGTAGTTTTTTCATATTCAGAAGCATCAAGTTTATCCCTGACGGCTTCGACTTTTTCAGCTGCCACATCCGTTCTGCCTGAATTGCTTTCCTCATTCATCAAATATTTATTGTTATTATTTTCATAAAAAAATAAGGTGTTATCGTTATCAAAATAAAACCTGCCGTTGCCGGTGTGGATAAATTCCTTCAGCCTTACAAAATTCCTGCCTGACAGAACATCAATATTCAGCGTATTTTTCTCGTTGTTAAAAGTGATTTTGGCAAGTTCCTTGCCTGGTCCGTAAATGCCCTCATATTGAAGGATTCTTTCTGGAATAGGAACTCCCTTAGGTTGGGGAGAAAAAGTTTCTTTATGCTTAGGAAGTACTCCTTTATTCTCAAGAAGGCATTGCAGGATATTTGAAGCCATAAGGGCAACGTTAGCATCACCTGCCGCTATTACTGCTACAGCGAGTTTGTTATCTAACGCTATATTTAATTCACAGTTAAATGGAATAGATGTTCCCCCGCTTTTGTCCAGGACATTGATCCCCTGAACGTAAAACTGGCCGAGTGCGACGCTGTCCCAGCCGAGGCCGCAATTAAAGCCAGGTGTTCCTTCTGCTGGAGTAGTTTTCCGGGCAGCCTGATTTTTTGTAAATTCCCTCATTGTTTCTGGTTTCAGTAATTTGTTATTATAGAGAGCTTTGGCAAAATAACACAGGTCAACCGCACTGGAAGATATTCCTCCTGAAGCCAAAATATTAACATATTCGACTGGCCTGGCTTCGCCTGTTTTCGGATCATATACATGAGCTATATTTTTACTTCCTGCTTTAAAACCGCAGCTTGTATTGGGCATCATTGCTTTATCGAAAATATTTTTTCTCAGATAATTAGCGAAATTTAATCCGGATACGCGTTCAATAACAGTTCCAGCTACGATAAAGCCATCATTGCAGTAGACGCTAATCTCTCCGGGTTTGCTTTTAAGATAACTGTTTTTAAGGACAGATAATGTTTCAGCCACGTAAGAAGGATTTTTTTTGTTTGTAATTCCGTCTTTTGAATTGGTACCAGGCATTCCGGAAGAGTGGTTCAGGAGCATGCGCAATGTTATTTCTTTATAGCGTTCATCTTTCATCTTGAATTCTGGAAGATAAGAGGCCACCGGCCTGTCAAGATTTAGTTTGCCTTGTTCGCATAACTGCAGGGCAGCGCATGCAGTAAAAACCTTACTTACGGAACCTATATTGAACTGTGTATCTGTATCTGCCTGGATGGATTTTTCTCTGTCAATCATTCCAAATGCTTCGGCAAAAAGCAGCTTGTCATCTTCTATGATAGCAATTGTAATACTTGAAGCCCCATTGTTAATGGCCTTCCATGCTTCCATACGGGCAAGTTTCGCAGTAGCATCATATTTGCCCTCTTCTTTGCAAAAGCTGTTAATGCCTGAAAATAAAAAAAGACATACTATTAAAAATATGATATTCTTTTTCATCACCAAACTTCTCCTAATATCAGGACTCCTTACCTGAATAAGTTATCCTGAATAGCAATATTAGCTGTATCTTTAATGTATTTATATATTTATAAAAATGATTCGAGTAAATTAGTTTTGTGACTTGAGGAAAATAAGAAAGACACTTTATTTATGTA
>JAIPJT010000031.1 GCA_021733985.1 Victivallales bacterium
CCTCTCTTTACAAGCAATTCTTCGGCTTCCCTGGTCAGGGTTACTTTAACGCCAATTTCAGCAAGTCTCTTATCCAGGTTTTTAATCTGAAGTTCGGCTATCTCCATAAGGTTTTCTTTAGACAGTGAATGAAAGATAACAATATCATCTATCCTGTTTAAAAATTCAGGACGGAAATGATTTCTCAATTCCTGTGTAACTATATTTTTAATATTATCATCTTCGATGCTTCCTTTCTGTAAGTGTCTGCTGCCGATATTGGAAGTCATTATAACAATTGTGTTTTTAAAGTTTACAAGCCTTCCTTTCGAATCGGTAAGGCGCCCGTCATCAAGAAGCTGAAGCAGAGTATTGAATACATCTGTATGAGCTTTTTCAATTTCGTCGAAAAGAATTACTGAATATGGACGGCGCCTGACGGCTTCCGTTAACTGTCCGCCTTCATCGTAGCCGATATAGCCCGGTGGCGCGCCTATAAGCCTCGCGACACTGTGTTTCTCCATATATTCCGACATATCTATTCTGATCATAGCTTTTTCATCATCGAACAGGCTTTCTGCGAGAGTTCTTGCGAGTTCTGTTTTACCTACACCGGTTGGGCCGAGGAAGATAAATGATCCAATCGGTTTTTCCGGATCTTTGATTCCGGCTCTGGCTCTAATTACAGCATCCGAAACCGCATCTACAGCCTCGTTCTGACCGACAACTCTTTTATGCAGGTTTTTATCAAGGTTAAGAAGTTTTTCCTTCTCTCCCTGGACAAGTTTACTGACCGGTATATTTGTCCATTTTGATATAATTTCTGCAATTTCGTCTTCGGTTACTTCTTCTTTTAATAGTCTTCCTGATTTTTCTTCTTCGGACAGTTTATTCTCGGCTGCATCGAGTTTTTCTTTTATACCCGGCAGTACGCCGTGTTTAATTTCAGCCGCTTTTTCAAGGTTATATTCACGTTCAGCTTTTTCAAGATTCTGTTTAGCCAGATCATAGCTTTCTCTCAAAGCCTGTATGTCGGATATTGATTTCTTTTCATTGTTCCAGCGTGCCCTCAGTTCTCTTTCTTTTTCTGAGATATCGGCAAGCTCTTTTTCTATATCTTCAAGCTTTTTCCTTGAGGATTCGTCTTTTTCCTTTTTTAAGCCGGCCTGTTCGATTTCCAGGCGCATTTTTCTTCTGTTTACTTCATCAAGCTCTGCAGGGCTGCTATCAATTTCGGTCCTTAGTTTTGCGGAAGCTTCATCGAGAAGGTCGATAGCTTTATCCGGCAGAAACCTGTCTGAAATATATCTGTCGGACAGTACTGCTGCCGCGGTAATTGCCGAGTCTTTGATCTTAACTCCGTGATGTACTTCATATTTATCCCTTAGGCCTCTTAGGATTGAGATTGTATCTTCTACTGTAGGCTGATTTACAAGGACTGCCTGGAATCTCCTCTCCAAAGCGGGGTCTTTCTCAATATATTTACGGTATTCATTAATTGTAGTCGCTCCGATACAGTGTAGTTCACCTCTTGCAAGCATTGGTTTCAACAGGTTGCCTGCATCCATAGCTCCTTCCGCAGCACCGGCACCGACCACAGTATGAAGCTCATCTATAAAGAGGATTATTTCGCCGTCAGATTCGGAAATTTCCTTTAAGACAGCTTTTAATCTTTCTTCAAATTCGCCTCTGTACTTGGCACCTGCTATCAGTGCGCCCATATCAAGTGCTACAATTCTTTTTTCTTTAAGGCCTTCCGGCACATCTTTTGAGACAATCCTTTTTGCCAGTCCTTCTACAATAGCTGTTTTACCGACACCTGCTTCGCCAATCAGCACAGGATTATTTTTAGTACGTCTTGATAATATCTGAATAGCTCTTCTTATTTCATCGTCTCTTCCGATGACTGGATCGAGCTTGTCCTGATCGGCCATCTCTGTTAAGTCCTGCGCATATTTTTCCAGAGCTTGAAAAGTGCCTTCGGGGTCTTGAGAAGTAACGCTCTGGTTTCCCCTCAAGTCTTTTAGGACAGCCATTATATTTGCTTTGGAAAGATTATATTTCCTGCTTATTTCGCTGCAGTCTGAATCCCCGGAATCCAGCAGGGCTATAAAAAGATGTTCTACACTGACAAATTCATCCTTCATTTTTTTAGCAGTATTTTTTGCTTTGATCATTATACTGCTGAAACTTCTTGAAGCGTAGACCTGTTCCGCACCCGGGCCGCTTACCGATGGATAAGCGTTAAGTTTACCTTCTATTTCTCCTTTTATTGATTTTAAATCAATATTTAATTTTTTCAGCATAGAGGGTACAAGGCCGTCCTTCTGGTCAACAAGAGCATAATATAAGTGCAGGGGGCGAATCTCCTGATGCCCGTCAGTAACAGCCTTTTCCTGTGCAGATGAAACCGCTTCTCTCGATTTTACCGTATATTTTTCAAAATCCATAATAATTCCTCCTTTTATTCTTAATTATATCTGTTCATATAATAATAACCTTATCCTTAGTCATATAAACTCAATCTCAATCCTAACCCTAATCCTAACCCTAATCTTGATCCTAATCCTAATTTCAATTTCAATTTCAATTTCAATCCCAATCAAAAAAATCTAATTTTATCTTGAGTTATAACTAAAGAACATATATCATACAAAACTAATTATTTTATTAAGCAATTAGCTTGCCAAACACATTAAAATATATGTAAATACCGTATAATAAGATATATAAGACTGATTTGACGAAAACCTAAAAGAGACATAATGACACTAATTGTAAATATATCAAATTTAATGTTGTAATCTGATATTTAGTATTTATAATTAAGTTTAAACCCAAATTATGCATAACCCGGTTTATAACAAAGGATTTTTATAATGAATTTAAATAGTACGTTTTTCTATTTCTTCAGAAAAAAAGCATTAGCTTTTACTATTTTTATGTTTTCACCCTTATTTCTGTTTGGAGGCCTTGTGGAAAGGCGCTGTAAATTATTAAACAAAAGAAAGAGAAAATTAAAAAACACCCTTCCGGCTGGAATACAGAGGAACTTATAAAAGAGTTCAGGAATCTTAATTCCGGAGTTCATAAGTATTTAATAACTGTATATAAAGATAAAGAAATGGCAGACAAAATAACTAAAAATGCATTTTCGGAATATAAAGCTTTAGTAGTTGAACTGGCAGATGTGGGCGGAAAAAAGAATCCGGATTCAAAATTTCTTAATATTGCAGCCTGGTACTTAGCTTATTACAGGGCAATGAAGCCTTATGGGAAAACTGCGGAAGATGTCGGACGAATGATATATCAGCTTAATAAGATCACCTGGAAACATTATCCCGAAAACAAAGCTGAAAAAAAATGTGCCGCTTTCTTTTCAGTTAAAGGCATTAAAGAAATGAAGAAGTGGTGCAAATGGACACAGAAAAGAGAATATCCTGCAAACTGGATTGCAAAATTCGTTCAGGGTGAAGGAAAAGAATTCGATTTCGGGTATGATTATTCACACTGCGGTGTCTGTATGTACCTCTATGCCTATAATGCAAGAGAACTGGCACCGTTTGTCTGTACCAATGACTTTCTTAAAAGTAAAAAACTTAATACCGGCCTGTACAGGACAAAAACAATTGCAATGGGAGACGAATTTTGCAATTTCAGGTTTAAAAAAGGCCGGAAGGTTACTCAGAGCTGGGATACGGAAATAGAAAAAATAAGAGAGCATATTAAAAAGGGAAAACTATATCATCCATAAACTGTTTGGTATCGAAATATTTTATTTCTTTATGAACAGGACGATATCTTTTGAAGGGTATATTACATTGGCGTTTAATTTTCCTGCGAGCCAGTTGAAGGTTTTTTCAGAATAGAAACAGACATGTGTAAGGTCCCGGATATAGTGCCAATTGTAAAACCTTTTTCCCTCCGGTGCAAATTTTGTCATGATTCCCATAACTCCACCGGTGTTCAAACACTTCCACAACCTGTTTATTTCAAATATCGGGTTATGAAGGTGTTCAATTACTTCCGTCAATGTTATAAAATTATATTTTTTCTGAAAGACAAGATCGTTATTTGCATAGAACGGATCGAATATATCCATAGTATACCCGTTTTCTTCAAACATTAATGACAGTGTAGGGCCGGGGCCTGATCCGAAATCAAGGCCCATAGCATTTTCCGGAATATAATTGATGAGAGGACAGTAAATTCTGTTAAGAAAATTACGGTAGTTTTGATCTTCCGGGCTGTTAGTATGCAGGTCGTATCTTTTCTTTTCTTCATCAGGTGATAAGTGGCTGTCAGGAAGTGCAAATATCAGACCGCAGTTAACGCATTTGCTGTAACTGCGGTTATGGTCTGTATAAAAGGGAACTGTTTTTACCGAATTACACAGCCTGCATCTCATTTTACTAAAGTGCTTCCGAATTTAAGTTTTTTTTTAATTCAACGAAATGAAGATGGATAAATATTTTATACCCAAAACGATTTGGTATATTTATCCGTATCGAATGATATGGTCGAAAAATACAGTGTATGTCCAATTTCATTTACGAAGGACGAAAACCATTCCGTCTCCGTTTCCGCTATTGCGAAAACTACTCCGGATTAAAAAAAACGCATACACTTGTGTATATTCTTCAAAAACTGTTATGTTTTGTATAATATTTACGGTTTATTTCATATATGTTTTAAGTTTAGGAACGAAAATAAACATTATTATACATAATACGAATGCTGAAACTCCGAGTTCAAGAAAAAGTTTTGAATATATTTGAATATCAGTTACACGATGTGTGATAAATTGGCCTTTGGGAACGCTTGCAAGTGAAGCTACAAAACCTCCGAGAGACATTGCTATAGCCTGTGACATAAACCATGCCCCCATCATAAATCCCATTACCTTTTGGGGAACAAGCCTTGCTACCATCGCGAGTCCTAAGCCGGAAATCAGCAGTTCGCCTATGCTTTGGAAACCGTAAACGATTATTAACCAGTTGCCGGATATTATATCCTTCCCGGGGGAGATAAAGTGAACCACAAAAGGTATAGTTAAAAAGCCTAAAGAGCACAGAAGCATTCCAAAAGCAAATTTTGCAGGCATAGAAAAGTCTTTTCCTTTTTTGCCGAGCTTATTGTAAATGATTGCCAGTAAAGGACTGCCGGCAATAATCCAGAACGGGTTTAAACACTGGAACGCAGGGCCGGGAAGTTTGAGCCCGAGTAATATGTTGTCAGTACTTCTTATAGTAAAAAGGTTCAGAGAAGTAGGCATCTGCTGATAAAGCACAAAGAAAATCACTGCTTCACATATCAAAACAAGGCAGACAATATAATTATTTCTTTCATGTTTTGTTTCAGCGGAAAGAATAAACTTAAACATAATACCGAAAGTAGCTATAAGTGCAAGCCCTAATAGAATATTGGTAATAACCAAATGCTGGAGCAGAAATACTACAACAAAAACCATTATAACCAGGCCAAGTATAATAAGAATACAATGCAGTATATTCAAAGGTTTGAAGTCAGGTTCCGAACCTATATCTTTTATTAATTTTCCGTAAAGGAGGTAACCTGCAGCAGCGAGAAGAAGGCCCGCGGAACAGACTGCGAATGCAGCTCCGAAGCCGTAGGCTTCTTTAAGTATTGGGCATAACAGCTGTGAACAGAATGAACCGATATTAATTGCCATATAGTACATAGTAAAAGCCGAATCAACTCTATGGTCGTTTGGATCATAGAGTTTTGATACCAGGCTTGACGGGTTTGCTTTAAACATCATATTACCGGCTATAATCGTACCCAGAGCATAATAAATAGTTACTTGAGGATTGTATGAAAGCAATCCATAACCGATTGCCAGCACTATTGCACCGAGAAACATTGTTCTTTTCGTCCCGAGTACTTTATCCCCTATATAGCCCCCGATACTTATAAAAGCATATACAAGGGCCGTGAAAGCACCAAAAGTGATGCTGGCTAATGAATCAGAAAAGCCCAAATGTTTAATAAAGAATACAACTATAAGAGCCTGCATGCCGTAATAGCCGAAGCGCTCCCAGAGCTCTATAAAGAAAATTAATGAAAAGGGCCTGATAGGGTTTTCAATTCTCTGATTCACCTGTTCAGTCGTCATTTTTTTTTTCTCCTCCCAATAAAATGTTTTTTGGCTGAATTTCCTGTGGTTAGATTTAACCTTTTTTAAAGGGTACTCCAAAAAAAATTTAATACCATATTCCTGATTAAAATTTAGTTAAAATAGTTAAGAATACCGATTTTATGAAGAAGAGCAAGTGCAAGGACCAGACTGAAAAATCCAATCATAATTCCCGGTAAAATTCTTTTCAAACCCTGAAGCTTCCTGAACAGTATGAAACTTGGAAGAATACCGAATAGAATTGCTATACCTATACCGCCGACTATATCCTGGATAGAAATAAAAATATGCGGACAAATAATCGCTATCACAAGAGGAGGAATAAATGTGAACAGCAGATCTATGAGATACTGTTCTCCCTTCAGCACCTTTTTTCTTAAATCCCCTATAAAGCTTGTAAGCGCTGCACCGACAGTCCAATATGAAGTAATTACTGCGACTACAGCAAAAATGACACCGATAAAATTAAAAAAACTTGATTTGAAAAGTTCGCCCAGCGGAACAGTAGCCGGCAAATTATGAACATAAGAATAGATTACATTATAGTGTGTCTTATCAGAATAGGTAAGGGCGCCGACAACTACCAGACACCAGATTAAATTAAGAATAAAACTAAAAAATACCCCTAGAAGAATAGCGGTATATGTTCTTTTCCTTTCAAAGGCAAGCAGGCGGCATGTAATGGGGATGACATTATGAAAATTAAACGAATTTACCAGTACAGGCAGAGAAAGAGGGACTAGAAACCAGTTAAAATGCGTGAAATTCTTATATTGATCATGATAACCGGTTAATATGACAAGAATTATAAATGAAATGAATAGGATCAAAACCATTACTGCATTACTCTTCCTGATAATGTCCAGCGCAAGGAAGTTGACACTTGTAATTATAATAAATATAATAAGCGGCATGAGCGGGAAATCGAGGCCGAGAGTTGTTGAAGCGATTTCAGTTAAACATGCAAGGTAAGCTACAAGCAGGCCGTATAGGACAACGAGATTGGCTGCTACAGCTATCCACTTAAAGCTTTTTCCCAGTACAGCTTCATAGATCGAAGGGAGGTCAAAGTTAATTTCTTTTTTCCTATTGACTATTTCAGCCAGTACGAGGCCTGTTGCAGTCATAAAAGTACAACCCAGAATAAGAACAACCATACCCGGGATTATGCCGATAAGCCCAATACAGACGGGGAGGGCAAGGAGGCCGGAACCGACGGAATTTCCTGTAATCAGAAAAGATACCGTAATTACGCTTTTTTTGCCTTGTGTCATAAAATACATTCCTTATTTTATGGAGTTTATAAAAGAGTTTCTAAAGAGTTATTTTTTTACCTTTTATGTTATAATATTCTTTATAGCCGGAATTTGCAGCCATTTGAGCAGCTGTGTCAAAATCTTTTCCGACTTCATTGGGGCTGTGCGCATCTGATCCGAAAACTATTTTAATATTATTATGGTATGCAAGTTTAAGTATTTCTTCAGAAGGATATATTTCTTTTACATGTTTGCGAAGTCCTGAAGTATTGATTTCGAGCATTATGTTTTTTTCTGCAGCAAGTGAAAAGATCTTTTCCAGGCGTTCATAAATTTTATCCATTCTTTTAGGCCGCATAGAAAATTTTTTTGGAAGGTCAATATGGCCTATTATATCAAATCTGCCCCATTGAATGAACTTATATAAATCCTCAAAATATTTGTTCCATACATAATTAATCCCATCACTGCTTTTCCACTTATCTATATGGTCCGGATGGTCAAAAGGCAGTTCATCAACATAATGGATGGAGCCGATAAGGTAGTCAAAATTATTTTTTTCAATAAAGCTTTCCAATTCATTCATCCTTCCGGGGACCCAGTCTATTTCCATACCGAAAAGGATTTCAATATCATATATTTTTTCAAATTTCTCTTTAAGTCTTCTTACTATTGCTTTATATTCAGCAAAATTTTCAACTATCATCCTGTTTTCCGGGTCATAGCCTTTCGGTACAGGGCAATGGTCAGAAAGACCAATGCTTTTCAGTCCCTTTTTAATAGCAGTTTCTACATAGCTTTCAGGTTCTCCTACAGCATGTTTACATAGATAAGTATGTATATGATAATCACATATAACTTCCATTTTTTATCCTTGTAAATTAATAGGTTTTTTAAATTTGTTTATTTGTTTATTTGTTGAGCTTTTTAGGCTCAAAACACTATTTAAGAATTCTATTTTCCTCAGGAAAATGATTCTCCCATCATTTTTCTATGTTTTTGTGCTATAAAATCAAGAGAAGTCTCAATGCTGTAACCTCTCCCCTGAAACAAAAATTACTATACAGTAAAATATTGCATTAAATCGTATAATTTTATTATACATTTAACAATAATGCTGTATTGCGGCGTGCTAAGCCGTCGCCCCGAAGTAGCGGGGCTATGGCTCACACGGTCGGAGATCGCGCCCTACCTTTTGTTTCAGAAAAGATTAAATTTCGTCGTGCGAAGATTAACTCTAATTTAAAAATAAGGAGACAACTCTGTTGAAAACAAAAAAAAACACCTTTGAAAAGGTGTTTTTTTGTTATTTGTAATTTTTAAAACATTATCCGTTTTTTATAGCAGCCTGTGCAGCAGCCAGTCTGGCTATCGGTACTCGGAACGGACTGCAGGAAACATAATTCAAACCGACTCTATGGCAGAATTCGACAGATTTAGCTTCTCCGCCGTGTTCACCGCAAATACCAAGTTTAATATCCGGACGTGTTTTTCTTCCGTGCTCGACAGCATAACTTACCAGCCTTCCTACACCGCTTTGGTCAAGGACCTGGAACGGATCATAATCATAAATACCTTTTTCGACATAATCACCGAGAAATTTACCTGCGTCATCACGTGAAAAACCACAGCTCATCTGAGTTAAGTCATTAGTGCCGAAAGAGAAGAATTCAGCAACTTCTGCAACTTCATCAGCAGTGATCGCCGCACGTGGCACTTCTATCATAGTACCGACTTTGATATTCAGTTTTTTATCGTATTTCTCTTCTACTTCTTTTACTACTTTCTGAATAACTTCTTTCTGCATTGCGAGCTCTTTGACATTGCCGACCAGAGGTACCATGATTTCAGGTTTAGCACCTTCTACTTCAGCTGCTGCTTCGCAGATTGCTCTTGCCTGCATTTCAGTTACTTCAGGATAAGATATACCGAGACGGCAGCCGCGATGACCGAGCATCGGGTTGAATTCATGCAACGTTTCAACTGTGTTCCTAACGTGTTCGTAAGTAGTGCCCATGGTTTCAGCCATTTCTTTCTGTCCGGCTTCGTCATGCGGCAGGAACTCATGCAGCGGCGGATCAAGAAGACGGATTGTAGCAGGCCTTCCTTCAAGTGCTTTAAAGATTCCGAGGAAATCAGTTTTCTGCAGAGGTGTGAGTTCTTCCAGGGCCTGTTTGTACTGTTTTACCGCTTCTGCTGCTTCCGGGCATTCCTCGCCGCAGCATATACTTTTATCTTCGAGTTCATGAACAGTTTTTACGTTATGGTCTTCTTTGATATGCTTAACTGTCTCTGCTACAAGTATCAGGCGACGGAACGAAATTATCCTGTCTTCTTCAAAGAACATATGTTCTGTTCTTGTAAGACCAATACCCTCAGCCCCGAATTTAACAGCAACTTCAGTATCGTGCGGTGTGTCAGAGTTTGTTCTGACGCCGAGTTTTCTATATTTATCAGCGAGTTCCATGATCTCACCGAAAGGTCCGGTCAGTGAAGGTTCAACAGTATCGACTTTACCATTATAAACAGTACCCGTGGATCCGTTAAGGGAAATCCAGTCACCTTCTTTAAGAGTTTTTCCGTTAACCTTGAATTCTTTTGTTTTGTAGTCGATTACAACATCGCCGCATCCGGCTACACAGCATCTACCCATACCGCGGGCAACTACAGCAGCATGCGAGGTCATACCGCCTCTGGCAGTTAAAATACCTTGAGCAACATGCATCCCGGTAATATCTTCAGGACTTGTTTCTATACGGCAGAGAACTACCTGTTTACCGTCATTGGCCCATTCTTCAGCATCGTCAGCATTGAAGACTACCCGTCCTGTGGCTGCACCCGGCGAAGCCGGAAGACCTGTTGTAAGGACGTCTGCTTTTTCTTCGGAAGCTTTTACAAAAATTGGATGTAATAACTGGTCTAATGCATTCGGTTCAATGCGCAGTACTCCTTCTTTCTCCGAGATCATTCCTTCTTTAACAAGGTCCGTGGCAATTCTGACGGCCGCTTTTGCCGTGCGTTTTCCGTTTCGTGTCTGGAGCATATAGAGGGTGCCTCTTTCAATAGTGAACTCCAGATCCTGCATGTCTTTATAGTGGTTTTCGAGTTTTATGCGAATGTCGTCAAGTTCTCTGAAGCATTCCGGCATAGCTTCTTCAAGTGACGGATAATTCTTTTTCCTGTCTTCTTCAGAGACGCCTTGTGATTTGGCCCATTCCTGTGAGCCCTGGAGTGTAATCTGTTGAGGAGTACGGATTCCGGCAACAACATCTTCGCCCTGTGCGTTGATTAAAAATTCGCCGTAAAAATATCTGTTGTCTCCTGTGGACGGGTCACGTGTAAAAGCAACGCCTGTTGCGCAGTCATCACCGCCGTTACCGAAGACCATGGTCTGCACATTAACTGCTGTACCGAGAAGTCCTCTGATTTCATTGATCTGACGATATTTTATAGCTCTTGGATTGTTCCATGATGAGAATACAGCTTTAATACCTTTATACAACTGATCCATAGGATCTTCCGGAAACTCTTCGCCGGTATCTTTTTTAACAACTTCTTTATACCTTGAAATAATATCTTTCAGATCTTCTATTGTTAGCTCTGTATCAAGTTTGTAACCTTTAGCATCTTTTACCGCCTGCAGCTGTTCTTCAAAGTCATGATGTTCGATATCGAGAACAACATCACCGAACATTTGGATAAAACGGCGATATGCATCCATAACAAACCGCTCATTGCCTGTCAATTCAATTAAAGCTTTAATTGTTTCGCTGTTCAATCCGAGATTCAGCACTGTATCCATCATTCCGGGCATGGAAACAGCGGCTCCTGAACGGACAGAAACGAGCAACGGGTTGGGGCCTTTACCGAAGGATTTGCCTGTGGCTTTTTCGAGCTTTGCAAGCTGTTCTTTAATTTCTTCTTCAATGAGAGATAAGAGTTTTTCACTGCCGAGTTTTCCATATTCGGCACAGGCTTCTGTGGTGATAGTAAATCCCGGAGGTACCGGAAGTCCCAGGTTAGCCATTTCTGCAAGATTTGCACCTTTACCGCCGAGATACGGTTTCATGTCAGTTGTGCCTTCGGATTGTCCTTTACCGAAGAAATAAACATACTTCTTTGACATTTTTTTCTCCTTTAGATTAATTTCTGGATATGCTAAACTTTATTTAAAGAACTTCTATTTAGACGTTGCCTGAAAAGCAAATTCAGAAACGCCAGCTGCAGAGTTAGCAAAGCCGGGAGGTACAGGAAGATAATTTTTTTCTTGTTTTTTAAGGAAAAAACTGTACCTTTACTGCTTTGTACTTTTGCAGCAAAGCCGAATGCAAAAAGTTCTTTTACCTTCTGCGGCTGGATTTTCGTATTTTGCTTTCAGCTTTAAATTTTAGAACATTATTAAGATATTAATATATTTAAACCGATTTTGCAATTTAAAATATGAAATTATTCTTATAATCGGAATATATATGGCTTTTTAGATATTCTCTTTTATATTAAGAGTTGAAAAAGTTTACTTAATTTATTGTATTTAAATTTAAAATAAGTAATTTATTTCAGTTTAAATTAAAAATAATATTTCGGAGGATTAATTTATGGTTTATGATTTCAGAAACAACAGCCGGGTTACAACGACTGCAGAAACAGTTGATGCCGGTGTAAATGAAAATGCTTTTATTACCAGAGTATACGGGTGGATGTGTGTTGCACTTGCAATAACAGGTTTAGTAGCCCTGTATGTTGTTACAACACCGGTCCTGATTAATACTATTGCAACAAATCAGATGCTTCTCTTTGGACTGATCATAGTTGAACTGGCTGCAGTGGGGGCTCTGGTGCTTTTGGTAAATAAAATGCCTGCCACACTCGCTGCGATAGTCTTTGTGACATATTCAGCCCTGAACGGAGTAACTTTATCAACACTGTTTCTGATATATACAGCATCTTCGATAGCATCTGCATTTTTTATAACTTCTGCTACATTTGCCGCAATGAGCTGTTACGGCTGGTATACTAAAAGAGATTTGAGTTCTATCGGTAATCTATGTTTTATGGGCCTGCTCGGGATTATTATTGCTTCTCTCGTGAATATGTTTCTGCAAAGTTCCGGGCTTTACTGGGCAATATCATATATAGGAGTTCTTATCTTTGTAGGGCTGATTGCGTATGATACACAAAAGATAAAAAGAATGAGCAGAAGCATTGAGTCAAATTCTGAAACCGGTAAAAAAACTGCATTGCTGGGGGCGTTGGCATTGTATCTTGATTTTATTAATCTGTTTATAATGCTTTTAAGAATATTAGGAAGCAGACGTTGAGAAAAGTGTTTTGCTGACACAGAGCTGTAGTTTGTTGGTTGTTGGTTGTTGGTTGTTGCGGTCTGAAGGAGTAAAGAGTTTTTTATTTCATGCGTATGAATGTAATTAGTGTAAAAAAAGCGGTAAAAACCTACAGAAACGAAAATTCTGCAGCTTCAATCAGAGCTGTTGACAATGTATCTTTTGATGTGGAGGAAGCATCATGTTTCGGATTTTTAGGGCCGAACGGTGCGGGAAAATCTACAATGATGAAAATGATATACTGCAGAATAGAAAGAGACCTGCTTTTAAACAGTGACATAAGTATATTCGGGCTGGATCCGGCTAAAACTCCACTAAAGATAAAATATTTATCGGGAGTAGTGCCTCAGGAGGACAACCTTGATGAAGAATTGAGTGTTGTTCAGAACCTCCAGATTTATTCAAAATTCTTCGGATTAACTAAAAAGGATGCATCCGGAAGGATCGATGAGCTTCTGGATTTTATGGAACTCACCGAAAAGAAAAAATCTCCTATAAGAAATCTTTCAGGTGGAATGAGAAGGCGTCTTGTAATTGCCAGGGCTCTCATTCACAACCCGCGTCTGCTGATACTGGATGAACCCACAACCGGCCTTGATCCTCAGGTAAGACATACAATATGGCAGAAGCTTCGCGATTTGAAGGAAAAAGGAATCACTATTCTTCTCTCAACACATTATATGGATGAGGCATTTCAGATATGTGACAACATAATAATTATGGATAAAGGGAAAAAAATACTTGAAGGCACTCCTAAGAATCTCCTGAAAGATAATATGGAAAAATATGTACTTGAGTTGATTAAGGTCAAAAGGAATGAGCTGCACCAGTTTATTGGAGATACAGGAAAAGTCAGAGTAGACGACCTAAGAGAGCCTCCCAACCTGTTTTCAGATAATTTTGATACTCTCAGAATTATTGCCGATAAACTGGAAGATGGGGAATATTATTTAAGACGCTCGAACCTCGAAGACCTTTTTATGAAATTAACCGGAAGAAGTTTAAATGAATTACAGTGAAATAAAACCTCCTTCAATCGCAAACAGGATCTATAGTGTCTGGTTCAGGCATTACAGGGTATACATAAAAAATATTTTCAGCAACGGGTTTCCGCCATTTGTAGAGCCGTTAATTTTTCTTCTCGGTATGGGGCTCGGTCTGGGGAGATATCTTTCAAAAGTCGATAATATGCCTTATATCCAATATCTGGCTACCGGGCTGCCGCTTGCTTCGGCAATGTTTACTTCAGCATTTGAATGTACGATAGGAACTTTCATTAGAATCGAATTTCAGAAAGCATATGACGGAATGCTTACAGGTCCTGTAACGATAAATAATCTGTTTACAGGAGAAATTATTTGGTGCGGAACCAAAGGTGCTTTTTATTCTTCAGCCGTACTGACGGTATTTATTCTTTGTAATACTTTAGAATTGACGCCCGGGCTTATCCTGATTCCGGCTGTGGGGTTTATCGTAGGGGTTATGGTTTCTCCGTTATCACTGCTGTTTACTTCTTTCGTTAAGACAATAAATACCCTGAATTTTTTTCTTACAGGACTGATTACACCGATGTTTATGTTTTCCGGGATTATATTCCCTGTTTCTAACCTTCCGGCCTGGATACAGTGGATAATTGAAGTTTTTCCTTTAGTACACGCGGTAAATCTTGTGCATGCTTTAAGTGCAGGATCATTTAAGACAAGGCTGATTTTTGATATTATATATTGTATAGCTTTTACTGCTGTTGTCAGTTATATTGCAATTAAAAGAATGGAAAAAAGAATAATGTATTAGAAACCGGGTTTGATTTTATTTTTATACCCCAAACGATTTGGTTTGCGAAAATAAAGTGTATGTCCAAGTTTATTTACGAAGGATAAAAACCATTTTGTCCTCGTTTTCGCTATTGCGGAACTACGCCGGATTAAAAAAAATCGCATACACTTGTGTATAATACATTTGAATTTTCTGTGCAGGTTATATAAAATCAAGTTAAGGTATTCAAGCTGTATTATCGGCTTTTGTGATTTTGCCCGGTCCGGGGTGTGCAGCAGCTGATCGCAACACCGGCCTAAACACTTTGAATAAAAATTCATATATAAACGGAAGGTTATTATGGGAATTGCAGCATTGGTAATTGTGTTTGTTGTTTCATATTTTTTCGGGGCAGTACCGTGGGGGCTGATAATTGGAAAATTCCACGGATTAGATATAAGGGAACACGGTAGCAAAAATATCGGAGCTACAAATGTAACCAGAATTTTAGGGAAAAGATGGGGCGTTTTATGTTTTGCGATTGATTTTCTCAAAGGCTTCCTTCCTGTAATGGCAGTGAACGTTTTTTTTCCTGAAGTCATAGCCCATCTTGAAAGCACAGCTGTAATTTTTGCAGTGCTTGGTACTGTCATAGGACACATGTTTCCGGTTTATCTTAAATTTAAAGGGGGGAAAGGGGTGTCTACCGGTGCCGGTGCGCTGTTCGCAGTAAACCCTTACGTTTTAGCCTGCGGACTGATTATATGGTTGATAATTTTCAAAATTACAAAATTTGTTTCTCTTGCAAGCATAATTGCAGCTGCTTCTGTTGCAGTACTGACTTTTGTTTTTTCCCGGTCGGGGATATACCCGCTTGAACCTAAACTGGAGTACTTCATTCTTATAATAGCGTTAGTTGCCATATATAAACATAAATCAAACATTAAACGGCTTATCAACGGAACAGAAAACAGCTTTAAGCGATGATACGTTGAAACTGCATTACTGTTTAGAAGCGATTGTTGCCCTGCTTTTTGGTTCTTAGTTTATTTAGAGAAATAAACAGAAAATTATTACAGTTTGCTGCCGCATATTCTGCAGAATTCAGCGTCGGAACAATGCTCTGAAGTTCCGCATTGTCCGCATTTTTTCATTACTTTACCGATTTCCGATTTGATTATTAACCGCAGCAGCTTGCCTATATGCCAGGGTACAAAAAGAACGCCGCAAATTATCATTAGTACTGTGAAAAAATTACCCAGCGGTGTTGCAGGATACATTTTCCCGTAACCTACAGTTGACAGTGTTGTTACACAAAAAGTAAATGAATCGGCAAAAGTATGTATTACCTGTTCCGCTCCACTTCCGCAATTCTGTTCTGCATAAAAAATAAAACCTGAGGCAATGAAAAGTATGGTTAAAACGGTGAGGAAGGTTCTACAAACCTGCAGCTGATAGGGATTAAGTTTCTTAAATATAAAAACTTTCGGATTGACCAGACGCATAAACCTAAGTATTCTAAGGACTTTAAAGCTTCTTAGAAATGTAAAACCCGGCAGAAATATTGCAGGCATAATTGAAAGTAAATCAATAATCCCGTAAACACTGAATATATATTTGAATCTATGTTCAGTAGACCAAATTCTAAGTATGTACTCACCCAAAAAAAGTATTACTATAATAAAGGCTGTCAACTCGAACCAGAACGGTACTGTCTGTTCTTCATAATAAGTACCGACAACATAATGGAAACAGGCAAACAAATTAATAAAAAGAAGAAAAAGTACTATATAACGTCCCTGTTTTGTATCAGAGTCATTTAATAAAAATGAGGTTTTTTTACGCAGTTTCTGAAATTTTGTTTTTTCATTTTCCATAATATAAAAAAAGCCGGTTTATTTTCAAAATACAGTATATAGAATATATTGGAATCTTCCAGGATACAAGTAACCTTTTTAAGGTATTGTACTTTGTATCTGATATTTTTCAAAAATCAACGATATTATTTTCAAATGCATACTGGTCATTCGAAGGCAGTAAACATGCGGTTGAAAAACTATAAAAATAAGTTACTTTAAAACTTTTGTAAAGTTCAAATACATAATGTGGGTTGGAAAAAAGCTTGTTTAACAGACACAGCAGTGATATATTTTCCTGCATTAAGTTAAAATTAAAGTAATATTAAAAATGGATAAACACTATCTTGCGGAGAAGATTTTAATGAAGGACAGGTATTTCTTTTACTGTTTACTCGGAGGACTGCTTATTATGGCTGGGTGTATGACCGTATCAACAAAACCTGATTATGCTAAAGAGAATTCCTGGGTTTCCAGACCGGAAAACATTACCAGGCCTGTTGATGTTTTTTATGTATACCCCACAATTTATACTGCTGAACACCCGCTGAACATGGATATTTACGATTCTGTTTTACGAAAAAACGCAGAAGGCTTGCTGACAGCTCAGGCAGGTGTTTATTCTTCGTACGCAAACCTGTTTGCTCCGTTCTACCGCCAGCAGTCTGCTGCCTGTCAATCCATGGAGCCTAACAACGGCGGACGTAATGCCTTTGCCGATCCGAATTTTTTAGTCGGATATCACGATATTGAACGTGCATTTGACTATTACATAAAACATCTTAATCCCGACAGGCCGTTTATTCTTGCAGGACACAGCCAGGGCAGCATGGTGATAATTCATCTTCTGCGAAACCGGATGCAGGATCCTGAATTACAGCAACGCATGGTAGCGGCGTACCCAATCGGATATACTGTGAAGCAAAGCGACCTGGATAACTATCCCTGGATGAAATTAGCTCAAGATGAAACGGACACAGGGGTTATTATTACCTTTAATACACAGGGGAAAAATGCAAAAGGTTCTCCGGTGTTACTTGATGATGCTGTTGCAATAAATCCACTGAACTGGAAAACCGACTCCACCCCGGCTCCCCGGACAAAAAATATAGAAGCGGTTTTTTTTAATGACAGAACGGGGGAAGTTCTGGAGAGAATACCCCATTTTGCCGGTGCCTACATCGATACAAAGACAGGAGCATTGATTCCGACAGATATACAGAAACCGGAATCGGGAAAGATTGATTTAGTAAATATGGGCCGCTGGCCAAAAGAAGTATATCATCGATTCGATTACGCTTTCTGGTACGGTAATCTCAAAAAAAATGCCAGAAAACGTATCAATGCCTATCTTGAAAAGTAAGCCACCTCTTCACATCTCAGCTTTCTGATTTGTTTATAAGGAGCAACCAACCGTTTATTGATATTATTATATTTCACCTTCCTGTTCGTATTCCCACGGTTTACCGGTGAATCCATAGGCAGCATTATTAATAGCCTGCCGATATGTACTCGAAATATCCTCTTCGTTAGCTGCTTCTATAGATTCAACATAATAGTCATTAATAGGTAATATCCTTGAAATACCGCTTATTGTATCTTTGGTTTTAAAATCTTTTACTGTGTTACCGAACTGCTGAGCAGAATATATTTGTGGATCAAGAGAAAAAACTGTTGTGCCATACACAAAAGCATGGTCTATAGTCATATTTGAAATTTTGTTATATTTTTGGAACAGATAAGACGTTGCTGCTATTGCTGTTCTGTCGTGACCGTTTATGCAGTGAATATATATAAAAGTGGGAAATTTAATTTTGTTTTTCGAGTTCATTATTTTTTTTAAGTTAGCAGCCAGTTCTGAAATATTTTGAGTATAATATTTTGTTTTACCGGGTTCTATTTCCCACCACAGCATTTGAGCCTGCTTCATCTTATCCGGAAGATTCTGGAGCAAAGGGTTGCACAGCACTTGACTCGGAGGCAGAGCTGATTCGTTATTATTAAATAAAGCATACTCTTGTTTTAATTGCCCGCTGTCGCCTTTATCGGAAATTAAAGGAACAACAATAAAATTGTACTTTTCCTGAGAATTCAGACCAAATCGTGATATAATTTTGTCGAAAATTTGCGATAGGGATTTTAGATCCAGCCTTTGATCTTTTGAAGTTTCCGTCTTGCCTTTTGTGAAAGGCAGATTACCTCTGAAAAGCATGTTGGAGTTATCAGGATTATGATCTACCAGATAAACGACATCTTTATTCAGCGTCTGGTACAGGGAAGCCTGCTGTGAGTTGGAACCGGGTGCCGGTTCCCCGATTCCTATAACATTACTTGTGTAATCAACTCCGAATGCTTTCTTATTTTCATTTGTATTTGTAAAAGGAATCGGTTCCCATCTTTTATCTCCGGACTTTGCCTGCAGTATAAATAGAATATGACATGGAACGCTTATATTTTTAGATGTATCCTTAACAGTCATAATACCCCTAACAAGCTTTTTCCTGTCGTGGCGGCTGTTAATTGTTATAGTCGTTAACCTTTGCGTTTTAAAAGACATACGGGTGCATGTTTTACCTCCGGGAACAGACATTGTAGCACCGTTAATCAACTTGAGTTCAGTTGTGACATTCGGGGGACCGGGAGCTATGGAATATTTGTCAGAGGGGAAATCTGTACCGGCAGCAAGGACTGACGCTGCAAATAAAAACAGAATAAAATTCAATGTTTTCATGGTTTTGCCTTTATTTTTAATAAAGTTATTATTTAAATTTCTTTTGCAGCCCAGCTCAAATTTGCCGGAAGCGCGAGAAGTGTTTGCTTCCCTTTGTTAATGGAATTGAATTCTATGGATTCAGAGTTGGTCCAGTCATCGGGATTTTTGATTTTTTCGTTAATAAAATTAACTTTGAGTATTTTACCTTTACCAATAGCTGAAAATGTAATATCAGCAGCAGAAGAATTAAAACCGTTGGGTGTATAAGGATTGCCGTTAACAGTTGCTTTCCCCAAAGTACTCGGAATACCCAGCAGATATTTTCCCGCCTGATTGCTGTTAGATTTATTTTTCTGATACCATTTTCCTGTATCGGGATCATTCGGACTTAAAATATGGAGGGAAAAAGAGCTTTTTGGATTATATAAAACCTGCCCTCCGTTTGCTGCATTATCGGAATATGGGTTTCCGTAACTGTCTGAGTTATCCATTATGAATTTGTTATAGAGGTTCCCTCCATATTTATAGACTGGAGTATTATCAGAAGGACTGGTGTATGAAGTTCCTTCAGGATTTACTTTCCCGAGCTGGAATCCGACCATTAGATCTCTTAATAAAGCGGTTACATTCTTACAGTAAACTGGCTGATCAGAACCGGAAACCGCTTTCCAGTTTATGTGCCGGTCATTAACACCGTATTGTTTTCCATCATGATAAAAACCCGGCACAGATGAAGGTAACGGATAATTAGTTCGAATATAAAGCCCGCCGTCTGTATCAGCTTTGTTTATTGTTTCCCGGTTCCATACATCTTTAACGATATAAACACTCCAGTTATATTTTTTACTGTTCAAAGTGTATGTAGAATGGAGTTCTACTGCAATTTTTACCGGTTTACCTTTTTTTGTGATCCCCTTTATAATTTTTCCACTGCTGTACTGGTTTCCTGTCCATTTTACTCCACCGTTGTCTGCAACAGAAAGCTTTAAAACTAAATTTATTCCCAGTACTTTATCATAGTACGTACCAATAAAATCTTTCCATGGTTTAGAAGGAGATTTTCCGGGTGCTATAACTTTATTGTATACTGTTCCGTTAATCTTAACAGGAATAAGTGCATCATTCGGGAAAGGAATATTGTTCTGTTTTAAATTCTGAATGCCGGCGATCAGGTTTGTCTGACATTTAGCATAGCCGGCCTTTCCGCTCTCGGTTTGTTCTTTCGGTAAACCGCCGAGGCCGCAGAGGAGTCCGATACCGTCAACATTCGATAGATCGCAGGTTATCTTTTTATCTGTAATTAATTGGGTAAATTCAATGAAGCCTGACAGATTGTCTTTTCCATTCATAGACCAGACAGGATCTGTATCAGTGTCATCTGAAGAAGGTGGAGTATTGTCTGAAAAAGTACAGAAAGAAAGATTCCCGCTGTCTATAGAATTCCAGGTAATGAGTGCAGGGCTGAAGGCATTTGTTTTTGGGGAAAGTTTATAATATGTTTGATTATCCATAGTTTTATCCTGAAACTTAAGATTGTCTGCTTCAGAATAATTCATATATAAATACACATTCGGCGTGTGTTTTCCGGACCAGTGGTTATATATTTTCAGGGTTCCTCTCGGTACAGATCCGGAACCGCCAAAAGCCGTTAATACAAAAATAAATAACAGGAAAAATATTAATTTCTTCATCTTCTTGTACTCCTTAACATTATGTATACCCAAAACGTTTTGATTTATTTATCTATCACACCATACGGTATGGCCTGTATCGAATAATAATCGTTTACTAAATATGTTATATTTTCTACTTAATTAGAAGCTATACGAAAAGAAATTTCGTTTAAACGCTTCTAATTATTATCAAATTTTCTGTAGAAAAATAGCCCTCAGTTTTGTATAATATATTTAGAAAACAGGCACAAAAGAAGGGGCAAATCCAGTTAATAAATTTTATCACAGTTATTATTTGATTTCAATGATTTTACAGAGATAGACACTGAAATAATGGAAATTTCTCTAAAAAACAGGGAATTATTAGAAAAATTTTCGGGAATACTCTCATCATAAACATTATAGAAACATAAAGTGTGATACAAGATAATCATTTTATCCTGAATTTTATAGACTTTCTTCCAAATTTTACTTTAGGTAAAGTAAAATTTAACTTTTAATTGGACGGCTGTGAAAAATCATAAATCTTGTGATATGATTATCATAACAAAAGAAAAATCAAAGCTATGAAACCCCTTTTCGTGGTCCGTCTCCCATGAAACAAAAATAACTATACAGTAAAATATTGCATTAAATCGTATAATTTTATTATATATTTAACAATAATGCTGTATTGCGGCGCGCTAAGCAGTCGCCCCGGAGTAGCGGGGCTATGGCTCACCCTGCTTCGTACCGTTTAGGCACTACGCAGGGCAGGCAGTTTTTTAGTCTTAACTATTATCGAGTACTACAGCGAATTATCGCGCCCTACCTTTTGTTTCAGAAAAGATTAAACTTCGTCGTGCGAAGATCAACGCTAATTACCACAACCTTCTGTCAAGGCTTCTGTATTGAACAGCTTCTGCAATATGATCGAGGCTCAGTATTTCTTCACCTGCAAGGTCCGCTATAGTCCTTGCGACTTTAAGTATTCTGTCATAAGCTCTTGCGCTCAACTGTAATTCTCTTATTGCATTCTTTAAATAATTTTTACATTCACTTTCTATCCGGCAGTATTTCTGAACATCACCTGCCTCCATTTGTGAATTTGAATGTACAGGTAAGTTCTTAAACCTTTCTGACTGAAGTATTCTTGCACCTTTCACTCTTTCCCTGATTTCAGAAGAACTTTCGCCCGTAGGTAAGCTAAGGATTTCATCTTCATTCAGTGGCTGAACTTCTATGTGAATATCTATCCTGTCTAACAGCGGGCCGGAAATTTTATTTCTGTATCGCTGAATTTGATATGTTGAACAGCGACACTCTTTTGTATTACTCCCGAAATAACCGCATGGACACGGATTCATTGCTGCTATAAGCATAAAATTCGCAGGGAAAGTAAAAGTCCCGGAAGCTCTGGAAATTGTAACTCTTTCGTTTTCAAGGGGCTGCCTCAAGACTTCGAGGACATTTCTTTTGAATTCGGGAAGCTCATCCAAGAAGAGAACACCATTATGTGCAAGGCTTATTTCTCCGGGAGTCGGTATGCTCTGCCCGCCCAGAAGCCCGGCATCGCTTATAGAATGGTGCGGACTTCGGAAGGGACGTTTATATATGATCGGTGTTTCCGGAGAAAGAAGCCCTACGATACTGTGGGTTTTTGTAACTTCCAGTGCTTCTTCAAGCTTCAATGGTGGAAGAATGCCGGCGAGACGTTTTGCAAGCATTGATTTTCCTGTACCCGGCGGACCGATCATTAAAAGGTTATGCCCTCCGGCTGCGGCAATTTCCAATGCTCTTTTTACGAAAAGCTGCCCTTTGACATCTGCAAAATCAGTTTCTTTGATGTTTCTCAAACCCGCAGTGTAACTGTTAATATCGACTCTTTTGACAGGCTGAATACTGGTTTTCCCGGAAAAGAAATCGATTACCTCCTTTAAATGAGTGACTGCGTAAACAACTTTTCCTTCAGCAGCAATAGCCGCCTCAACAGAGTTTTCCTTCGGAACTACAACAAAATCAACTTCAGGATCTTTTGATGCGTTCAATACTACTGGAAGGGTTCCTTTTACTTTTCGTATGACACCGTTGAGGGCCAGTTCACCGATAAACAACCCTTTTCCTAAAGTTTTGTTTTTCAGTATACCGTTTGCGGCGAGCATTCCAACGGCAATGGGGAGGTCAAATGCGACTCCCTCCTTTTTGATATCAGCCGGTGCAAGATTAACTACAACTTTGCCTCGGGGGCAGGGGAGACCGGAAGCTTCAATTGCTGAAAAAACCCTGTCCTTGGATTCTTTTACGGCATTATCAGGCAGCCCCACTACATTTACGTAAGTTTCTTTGCCTCGTCCGACAACATTTACTTCTATTTCAACTTTATATGCATCAACACCAAGAATAGCGGAAGAGTAAATTCTCGAAATCATGATTCTTCTCCCTCGGTAAACATGACAGTATAAACCCAAATTATGCATTCGGAATCAAAGGGTTGATTCCCCCCACAAAATACAGAACCCGTGGTGGATGGAACCAGTCCGTCCAGTGTCTTGGCGTAGCATCAAGCGAAGACAGATGGTTCCGTAAACACAGCAAAATTATTAATAATGCTTAATTCAATGACATTGTCATTATAGGTAACTATTAGTAAAAATGCAATATTGCCTAAAACATAAATTGGAAAATATTCACACGTTAACAATTGATTTTTTTGAGATTTTCGAAGATTAAATCGGCTTCTGTTTACTTTTTATTTTATAGAGTTGCAGTATTGAGAGAGCCAGTATTGACAGAACAGTTAAAAAAATACCCAGCGGCCTGATATGCTGGACATGGAAGAAGGAAACAATTCCACCTGAAATTGACATTGAACTTAAAACAAGCAGCATAAGAAAAGCAGAACCGACAGCTTTTCTGTTTGGCTCAATGACCATAACCTTAGCCGATATGTAGGGCATCATTAAGCCGAGGCCTAATGAGTAACCGATGATTGATGTAATAATAATTATAATATCAAAGTGGGAACCAAACACACCCAGGTTCATTATCAGGGAACTAATCAGGCAAATGGAAAACGACAATTTCATATGAGTGTCCCAGTCAAAACGCAAAAAAAATACAGAAAGTAATTTGCCGCCTAAAAAACCTCCTACCTGGAAAAGTGAAAGATATCCGACATAGTGCGGGGGCAGATGAAAAGCTTTAGAGTAGACGAACGATGAAATCAGATAGTATGCTGTGATTCCGCTGGAAGCGATTGCAAAAGGCAGCACCATCTTCATATATTCTTTATTTCCAATAAAGAACAGATAGCCTTTAAGTGAGTCACTGACAGGCTTTTTTTTCTGTTCGCCGCTTCCAACTTTTAATTTGAATAGTGTCAATAGAATTATCAGCAGAAACCCTACTGCCGCCAGGAACTCGAAGTTGCTTTCCCAACCGTAGTGCACCTGCAAAAATCCCCCGATAATCATGCCTATAGCGGGAGCCCATACAATTATGATGGATGAGTAGGCAAGTAAAACACTTAGTATTTTATCTTTATCAGGTTTATTGTCTGACATTGCCTCGGCGATCAATACATTGCCGAATGCCGGGGCAAAACCTATTCCCAGCCCCTGAAAAAACCTACCAAACATTATGCTGAAAAGAGAATGATTAACAGCAATGAGGATTGAACTGAAAGTAAATACCGCTGCTCCTCCAATTAACAGTGTTACAGTACTGTATTTAGAACTTAACATTCCAGTTAAAATATAGGCTATAATAGCACCGATGAGGAATATGGACATAGAGAAACGAACTGCTACAGAAGAAAGTCCGACTGAAAGCGCTATGGCGGGAAGAGTAACCATATAAAGGGAAGCCCCGAAACGATTTGCTATTTTCAGTACGATCATTAACAGAGAAGCGGCAATTACTTTTTGCTTGGTTTTCACTAACATTCCTTTCTGTATGGAGTTTTATGTTATATTAACAAATAAAGGGAACGTCCATTTCTTAAACTAATTGTTTCTGTGCCAGGTATTTTCTGGCTTCTGTAATATCTTTATTGATTTGTTGTTTCAAATCGTTATCAGAGTCAAATTGCGTTGTATCTCGTAATTTATGGAGAAATTCAATTCTAACATTTTTTCTGTAAATATTTTCGTGGAAATCAAAAATATGTACTTCAAGTCTCGTTCTCCAGATTTTAAATGTCGGCAGAGGACCAAGGTTTGCGATTCCATAGAGCGGGTAATCCTTTATACCGGTCAGTCTGACAATAAAAATGCCCTGTAATACGAGGCGATAAAAGGGCATGCGTATATTGGCTGTTCTAACCCCCATGGTCCTGCCTCTTTTATCACCTTCTATAATTTTTCCTGAAAGAAAATAATTACGTCCAAGAAACAGGGCTGTTTTTTCAAGATCCCCATCATGCAGGAATTTTCTTATATTCGTACTGCTTACTCTTTCTTTACCAATCATCAACGGTTTTGCTGTAAAAACGGAAAACCCTTTTTCCCTGCCAATGGCTTTTAATAATTTCTCATTGCCACGGCCACCCTTGCCAAAACGAAAATCATCTCCTATTATAATTTCTTTTATCTTAAGCTGTTTGACTAGTATTTCTGTGATAAACTGTTCAGGCGGAAGCTCTAAAAGTTCTTTATTAAATCTTAAGCATAATACGTAATCAACTCCTGCTTCCTCGAAACAGATAAGTTTCTCCCTGAGTCTTATTATTCGTCCAAGATGCTCTTTGTCATGAATAAATTCGGCCGGTTCGGGTTCGAAGGTTACTACAATAGAAGGACAGTTTAATTTTTTTGCATCAGCAACAACTTTTTTTATAATATTAATGTGTCCTCTATGTACCCCGTCATATTTGCCTATAGTAACAACACTTGCAGTCAATTTTTCTTTTTCTAACTGATTAAAATTGCGAATTAATTTCATTTCCCTCCTAAAGCTTTTAGTTATTTATTAAAACCTGATTCCGTGAGCTTTTTGCACTGCTGCCGTGCCGGGGCGAAGAACTTCGAAGCCCGGTAGATGCGCAAACATTCAGCCGCGTAGTGTAGTCAATACTCAAGTGGGTTAATGTCAAGCATATACGGTGCTGCAGGAAGCCCCCTTGCGGGTTAATTTATAAAAAATATTCTATTCGTGCAGCTTCTCTACTGAAACAAAAAATTACTATACGGTAAAATAATGCATTAAATCGTACAATTTTATTATACATTCAACAATAATGCTGCATTACGGCGCGCTAAGCCGTCGCCCCGGAGTAGCGGGGCTATGGCTCACACGGTCGGAGATCGCGCCCTACCTTTTGTTTCAGAAAAGATTAAACTTCGTCGTGCGAAGATCAACGCCAATTATAAAATTAATAACTGCAAAAATCAATTAAACTTTTCCGGGAGTTGTGTTTTAATAATCATTATTACGGGGTTTCTGTATGTTTAAAGATAAAAACCATTCTTTTTTCTGGAAGGAATAAAGAAACATAAGCAGTATAGACATGGAAACGGGGCATATCAATAATGCTCCGTTCAGTTGCCAGTTCATCAGTAATCCGCCTAAAGGTGCGCCGAGAACCCACATGCTGGTACCTAAAATATAAACAAGTCCGACAATTGTACCCTGCAGTTTTTTGCTGACAACCGATGAGAGGTGTCCTACCAAAAGGCAAAACAGTATAACATCCCCGACTGTTACCGGAAAAGTGCTCAGCCAGAAACAGATTTCAGCAAAAGTATAATTTGGAAAGAAAGAAGAAATATATGCTATGAAAACTCCGGCAGTACCTGTAATGCATGAGAAGTTAATAAGCTGTGTATTTGAAAAATATTTTCTTATCAAAGGCAGCAGAATACCTGTAGTGACTATTAACCATACGCCTATTATTCCCACAATAAAACCTACTCCTTTTACTCCGTAATTAAATACCGTTTTAGAAACAGCGGGAATAAAATCATAGTAAGTACCCCAGGACAACTGGTTTAATATGTGAATCAGCATTAGGAGATAAACCACTTTGCTGCCGAATATTTCTTTTAGGTTCCTGACTGTAAAATATTCCTTCATGGGAGTTTTGTTGCGTTCCTGTAGAGTTTCAGGGACTGACACTCTTACATAGAAACTTAAAAAAACAGCGAAAAAGCCTAATATAATAAAAGGGAAAACATAACTGTATCCGAAGACTGTTATGTGTCCGATATAACCGCTTATAAACGGGCCGATGCTCATTCCTATACCTATACAGAACTGCAGAAGTGATAAATTTTTAATTTTTCTGGTCTCAAGGCTTACGTCGTTGATGGATGCTACAGCTACAGCCTTCAAAGCCCATGCGAAAGCATAAATAAAACCACCGATGGAAAACAGCCAGAAAGAACTTGTAATTAATGCTGTGACAGTGCATACGGAGAGAGTAATCATTCCAAAAATTGTCAAACCATACATTTTTTTTCTTCCTATAATATCCGATAGAGACCCCATCAGGGGATTTGAAATAATTTTGGCAGAATTATAAAAAGAGAGGAAAATGCCGAAAAGCATAGCTCGTTTTGCGTTACTTAAATCGCCGGCAAACAGATTTGATTCCTGTGAAAAAAAGATTAGTGTGAAAAGTGGTGTAGCGAGGCCGGTGGACAGCTCAGCAATAGATACTGTAACGTACACGGAATATATTCTTTTCGGAGGAAGCCACTTAAATATTTTTTTTGCAGTCTCTTTCATCTAACTACTGATTTCTTTCCTTTTTTCTGAAAAAAGACAGTAAAAAACAGAATGCGATTATAACGGTTAAAATGAATCCCAGCCTGCCGAAATTCTTCATAAAATGAGCTACGTTACTTGGTGGCTGTGCCAGTATCATGGAATGTCCAATAATAAGAGCAGCAAGAACAATGGCCAGTGAAATTTTGTTACTGACTCTGTTTATTGTTTTTCTAAGAAGGTCAAGGCCAAGATAGTTTATATCAAATTTAAACTTTCCGGCCCTTATGTTTTTTGTTATTACCCTGAGGTCATCAGGCAGTTCAGAGCCTAATATCATTGTATCGCTGACAGGGTCAACGAGATTCGTCAATATTCTCTTAACATTAAATCTTTCCATATAAATCTTTTTAACATATGGATTGGCTTTTTCTATAATATTAACTTCAGGAGCGAGAATTCTACCTGTTTTTTCAAGTGATACCAGCGCTTTAAGAAGCATAAATATTTCAGCCTTGAGCCTTAGATTGAATCTTGCAAAAACATCCATAAGCTCTGAAAGAAATTTACCGAAATCTATGTCTTTAAGAGAATAAAGAAGATATTCATCAATAATGATAAAAAGTTCCCTTTCAAGGGTATCTCTGTCCGGTTCCTCATCATAATGTGTAAGCTTGAAAAGTATGTCTACTATTTTACCGCTTTTTTTATTAAGTATGTTTAGAATCAGACTGGCAAAATATTCTTTCTGTTTCGGGCTGACTTTTCCTACCATGCCGAAATCAATAAAACATACAATGTTACCGGGCATTATCAGTATGTTTCCCGGATGAGGATCCGCATGGAAAAAACCATAATCAAAAATCTGCTTAAGTACAGAATCGACACTGTTTTCAGCCAGAAGACTTTTGTCAAAATCCCCTTTGTTCAGAGCTTCGATATTTTCAGGTTTTATTCCGTCAATATATTCTGCGACCATAACTCTTGATGTGGTAAGGACGTCATAAACTCGCGGAGCATATATATTAGGGTTATCTTTTATATTTTCCTTAAATCTTTTAGTTTCCTTAGCTTCTATTTTGAAATCAATCTCCCTTTCAAGGCTTTTAGTAAATTCTTCAATAATAGTGCTTGGTTTAAAACTGGCTATTTCCTCTACATGACGTTCAAGAATAAGTGCAATGTGAAGCATTATCTCTAAGTCAATTTCTATTATTTTATGAATATTCGGCCTTTGTACTTTGACAACTACTTCTTCACCTCGGTAGACGGCTCTGTAAACCTGTCCTATAGAAGCGGCTGCCAGCGGTTCATAATTAAAATCATCAAAAATATCTGCAGCTTTTGCTCCAAGCTCCTGCTGTATGATTTCACAGGCTTCTTCTATGGAAAAATAAGGTGCATTATCCTGCAGCTTTGAAAATTCAGTGGCAAATTCAGCCGGTATAAGGTCGGGACGTGTAGATAAAATTTGGCCAAGTTTGATGAATGTAGGACCCAGTTCTTCAAGTGCCATTCGCATGCGAACTTCGATCGGCAGGTCTGTAATCACTTCACTGCGTTCATCTTTGCATTTTCTGTGTACAGTCCTGCATATGATTTTTAAAGTCGAATTTACTCCCAATACATGGAAAAACCCGCCAAAGCCGTACTTAAAAAAAACATGGAATATTTCAATATATCTTTTAAAATTCCTGCGGGCATGAGTCATCCCGACAACTTTTTTGATTCGAATCACTGTTAACTCCTAAAGAATTAGAAAGCTTAAATTAATTGCAATGTAATGAGAGCAACTGTAAAACTGGACACCGCATAAAACAGTTATTAGTTTTTAATTCTTTTTTAAAGGCGCCATATTTGCATGGGCCACCCATTTCCAGCTGTTATCCTTTTTTATGAATACAGAAATCCTCGGGGACTTATTTTTTTTAATACGCTTACCGTTGATTGACTGCTCAGCTGTTACTTCATAAGTGACGATATATAGGTTGTTAACTGAAGTTGTTTTGACATCGTTTATCTTATAAAATTTTGGTGCCAGATGCTTAAGAAGTTCTAATTCCTGGGCTTTATTTCTTGCGCCGTCCATATGAATAGACTGAAAAGCCGGAGAAATTATATTTCTAAGCTCCTCACTGTCTTTTTCTTCTATATATTTAAATAGATTATTGACAAGTTTTTCCCCAAACTGTGTTTTTAACTCCTTCTCTTCCTTAAAAGGGATGAGGCTGTTCATATACTTAATTCTTGTACTTAAACGTGCTTCAAGCGTGATGTTGAGCCCTAAGGCCAGAAAGAATAAAATAAATAATATTTTTTTTAATTTCATATTTCACCTCTGCTTATTTTTATATTCTACATCCAAAACGAATTAGTTTATTTATCCGTATAGAATGATATGGTCTAAAAATAAAATGTATGTCCGGGTTCAGTCGCGAAGGACAAAAACCATTCCATCTTCGTTTTCGCTATTGCAGAACTACGCCGCATTAAAAAAACGCATACACTTGTGTATATATAAGTAAATTAAGCAGGAATAACCTTTTTAAATTTATACCGCCTTACCAACAGTATATGTGTCTTTCTTTTTATCCTATATAAAATAATAATATTAGTTTTGATCGCTTTTGCAATACTTATACCCAAAACGTTTTGGTTTATTTATCCGTCACACCATACGGTATGACCTGTATCGAATGATATGGTCGCAAAATAAAATGTATGTCCGGGTTTATTTACGAAGGACAAAAACCATTCCGTCTTCGTTTTCACTATTACGGAACTACGCCGGATTAAAAAAAAACCGCATACACTTGTGTATATTTAATTTTTATTTAAAATAGCTGTATTGGAGTATTGTTTTTCTATTTTAGGCTCAACTTTAACAAAGTTAAATTCCAGGGCTAAATCAAGGAATATCAGGAAAAGTAAAACAATGAATAATATTATACCGCAGATAGCTTTCACGCTTGTAAATTTTCTGCTGTATTTGATCAGAAGTAAAGCCGGGAATATACCGAATATAATAACTCCGCCTACACCGCCGGCTATATCCAGAGCATCCAGGAACAAACTCGGATATAGGATAGCTACTGCCAGAGAAGGCCCGAATGTTAAAAAAAGGTTTAATTTTTGATTGTCTAATTTGAATGTAGAAACAACAAAGTCTCTGATAAACCCCTTTAACCCCATTGAAACACTGATAAAAGAAGTGAATATTGCACATAATGAAAAGATCATACCGGTTGTAGTTATTTTTCTTGCATGGAGACCGGCCGCCAGTGGAACTGTAGCCGGCTCCCCGTTCAGGTAGGCATAAAGTAAATTCCCTTCTCCTTTACCTCCCATTGGAATCGCGCCTATACTTACGAAATTCCATATAAGAACTATTATACATGAAAGAGATGTACCAAGAACTATAGTAGTCCATATTTTTCTTCGATTATAATTGAGATTGCGACATATTGGGGGGATGATATTGTGAAATAAAAAAGTGGTTAAAATAACCGGAGTAGCGGGTATAAGGAATGACCAGTCGGTATATAAATAGTGTTTTGGGTGTATTCTGTGTGCGACAAGAGCGAGGAGAAGTAAAAATGAAATTCCCAGTATCAGCATAAATAACTTATTTGCTTTTACAACATATGAAAGTCCGAATATTGCAATCATTGCCGTAGGTATAAAAAATACTAAAATATAAATATTCTGGTTGATATTAACAGGAATAAGGAATGCTAAAATCGCGGCGCTGCCGCATAAGTATGCAACCATTATACCATAGTAATTAATTAGGTAGCCGAATATTGCAAGATATTTTCCGACAATACCGAAGTCCTTTTTAAAGAGAGTGGGGTAGTCCAAAATCGAATTCTCGGATCTTTTGAATCTTTCAGCTATGACGATAGCGGTTAAAGTCATTACAGCCCAGGCGGAAAGTATACCCACAGATGAAGGAAGTGCACCTGAAAGACCGGTTTGAACGGGTAATCCTAAAACTCCTGCACCGACCGTAGCTCCTGTGATTAGGAGTGCCAGTCCCAAAATACTTTCCTTCTTCCCTATATCAACATTAGCCATAACTATTACCTTTGTTATTTTTATATGAGCAAAACCTGGATGTCGCACAACAAGAATTTATATCAGCTCTTCAGGGCAGTCGTTTTCGCGGATGCTGCTTTTTATTGTCTTGCAGCTCAAGCACACTGCGTAACTGATAATCCGGGTTCTAGCGACAACTATTTCAGTTTAACTGATTTTATCATAAAGTCAATTGTTAAAAATAAACCTGAGCAAAGAAGTTGATGATTAGACGGTCCACGAAAAGGGGTTTCAGAGCTTTGATTTTTCTTTTGTGCCTGTTTTTTAATTATATTATACAAAATTGAGGGCAAATTTTCTACTGAAAATTTGATAATAATTAGAAGTGTTTAAACGAAATTTCTTTTCGTGTAACTTCTTCCCTGAAACAAAAATACTATACAGTAAAATATTGCATTAAATCGTATAATTTTATTATACATTTAACAATAATGCTGTATTGCGGCGCGCTAAGCCGTCGCCCCGGAGTAGCGGGGCTATGGCTCACACGGTCGGAGATCGCGCCCTACCGTTTTGTTTCAGAAAAGATTAAACTTCGTCGTG
>JAIPJT010000068.1 GCA_021733985.1 Victivallales bacterium
CTCCATAGTTACATAACACAATAATGTAACTATGTTTTTGACAAAAAACAAGCCCCTAAAAACAAAAACAATCCTGCTTTTTAGGGACTTATAGATTTTTTTATTTAACAATAGTTACAATTTTCGGGAATTCAGGATACGAGAGCATAAATACGGAAAATAAAATTCACATCTCAAAGTCTTCCTGTTCAACTTATTCAATATGAAGCATAGTTACTAAAATCTGATGCTCAAAGAAGAGAAAAATTCCTCAAAACTACTAAAGCTAAAAAAATGATAAAGGTACAGGATCCATTCTTGTCGGACTGGAGTCTATTGATAACTCTATCGATAATGCTAATATTTTACATGCAGTTTAGACTTGGCATTTTAACTCTTAGTTTTTTATCAAGGCATTTGTATTTTTATTAAAAAGAGGTGTAGTGTTTTTCTTTGTGAGTCAACAGTCTTTGTAATAGTTTGATTTTATTATGAGTCAATACGAAGTCCGTTTTTAATTGTCGCTCGAAAGGAAAGATTTATTTTTATTCTTTAAGTATCTGAGTACCAATACCATTATCTGTAAATATCTCAAGCAGTAATGAATGTTTTATCCGCCCGTCTATCATATGTATTTTATCAGTTCCAGTTTTGAGAGCTTTCAATGCACTTTCAATTTTAGGCAGCATTCCGCCTGATATGATACCTTTTTCTATATAAGCATCTATTTCATTCTGTTTGATTGTTGAGATCAAAGTTTTTTCGTCGTTAAGGGCTTTCAGTATTCCCGGGACATCGCTCATATAAACAAGCTTTTTCGCGCTTAGGAATTCAGCTATTTTGGCAGCTGCAATATCTGCATTTACATTATAAATCTGTCCTGAAGTATCTTCAGCCAGAGGAGTTATCACAGGAATCACGTCACTTTCAACGATATCGAGAATAGGCCTGGAAGTAACTTTGTATACTTCTCCGACATACCCTAAGTCAATACTCTCACCTGTTCTTCTGTCTTTTGTATATGTTTTTTTAGCCTTAAGAATTTTCTTACCGGAAAGTCTTTTTGCGCGGCCGTTATGACTTTTGATAAATTCAACAATACTTTTATTCAGATCATTATGTAATACATCATCAACTACATTGATAGTTCTCTCGCAAGTATATCTTAAGCCGTTTATAAATTTAACAGGAATATTTTTTTCTTTCAGCTTAGCAGAAATAGCTTTTCCTCCGCCATGAACAATAACCGGGCGCATTCCTACGCATTCCATAAAAACAATGTCACGAAGCGCCTGAACAGTAAGCTCCCTGTTTTCGATTACACTTCCGCCGAGCTTTATAACTACAACTGCTTCCCGGAAATCCTGAATATAAGAGAGTGCTTCGAGAAGAACCGCAGCTTTTTTTATATATTTTTCCATTATTTTTAATACTCCGGATAATTTGACGGTTGTAAAAATTAAAAATATTTTGATATTATTACCTTAACTAAAGAAAAAACAAACCTCTAATGCACCTTCTCGCGGACCGTCTAATTAAAGTTTATTTATACGCCCAGTCATTTGGCTTAACATGTTATGTTTTAGCTTATCTAAATAAAATATCCAATTAAAAGCAGAGCATTATTAACAATCCACAGATATGCATAGCCCTGTGTATACCTAAGTATGATATTCCGCATTTATAGCAACATATTTATAAGAAATATCATTAGTCCACAAAGAATAATCTGAGTTCCCTTCCTTTAAATCAATATTGAGTGAAAATTCCGGTTTCTTCAATACTTCATCAATCTTGTATTTATCTGTTTCGGCATTTGTCCCGTCTAAAGCTACCGGAATATTATCATAATATATATCAACTTTCTCAGGATTGAAATTAATCCCTGACATACCTATCGCCATGACAATCCTCCCCCAGTTTCCATCGCATCCGAACCAGGCCGTTTTACAAAGCAAAGAATTCGCTATTGCTTTTGCGCACTTTTCTGCTTCACTTACTGAAGAGGCATTTGTGATATTCAGAGTTACAAACTTGGTTACGCCCTCCCCGTCTTTTACAGTTTCTTTTGCAAGAAAAACCATAAGGTCGGTCAGTGCTTCAGAAAAAATACTGCATTCTTCTGTATCACTGTATCTAATTGTCGGATTGCCGCACGAGCCGTTAGCTAAAATTAAGGCAGTATCATTTGTACTCATATCCCCGTCAATTGTAATTTTATTAAAGGATTTGTTTATCGTATCGTAAAAGATAGTCTTCAGTAAATCTTTATCGATATCTGCATCTGTCATAGCAAAAACAAGGAGAGTTGCATGAGGCTTCATATCAGGCGCTATCATTCCGGCTCCTTTTGCTATAGCGGAGATTGTTATATCTGTGCCTTTTATATTTACTTTCACAGATGCTGTTTTAGGGACTGTATCTGTCGTCATTATAGCTTGCGCTGCTGCGTAACCACCTGTTTCGGACAGTTCTTTTACCGCTTTTTCAACTCCTTTGCAAATTTTATCAAACGGCAACTGTTCGCCAATAACTCCGGTCGAGGATACAAGAACAGAGTCGTTTCTTATATTTAAGAGACGGGCAGTCTTTTCAGCGGTTTTCACAACATTAGCATACCCGTTTTCTCCTGTACAGGCATTAGCGTTTCCGCTATTTATGATAACCGCCTGTATAGCGGCGTTATCTTCTGAAAGGATGTTTCTGCAATACAGTACAGGCGCGGCTGCAAACTTATTGGAGGTAAATACTGCAGCAGCTTTAGCGGGTTTAGTGCTGTAAAGAAGAGCCATATCTGGAAGTCGGCTCTTTTTTAAACCAGCTGTAACTCCTGAAAGTTTAAAGTTTTCAGGAGATTTAAACTCTGTATTTATTAGCATCTGGAAAGGTATATTGTTAGATCATTTTTTTCTAAAAACAATTCTTCCTTTAGTCAGGTCATACGGCGACATTTCCATTTTCACCTTGTCTCCAGGTAAAATTTTAATAAAATTCTGCCGCATTTTGCCGCTTATATGCGCTAAAACAATATGGCCGTTTTGCAGTTCGACTCTAAACATTGTATTAGGAAGAAGTTCTTTCACTGTGCCTTCGACTGTTATTGAATCTGTTTTTGCCACGTTAATATCTCCGGTTTATCATTATTTACTAAAATCATATGTTCGAAATGTGCCGATAACTTACCATCTAAAGTCTTAACAGTCCACCCGTCTTTCATTGTTTTTACACGATGAGTCCCCAGGTTCAGCATAGGTTCGATTGCAAGAACCATGCCGTTTTTTAATTTGGCTCCTCTACCGGCAGTTCTGTAATTAGGTATTTCGGGAGGTTCATGCAGTTTTACACCGCAACCGTGTCCAACATATTCACGAACTATACCCAGTTTAGCCTTCTGGGCAACCTTCTGTACAGCTGCACCGATATCTCTTATATAATTTCCTTTAACTGAAGCTTTGATTGCCTCATAAAGAGATTTGCGCGTATTTGTAAGCAAATGTTCTACAGATGCGGTTTTAGTTGCACCGAGTGCAACTGTCTCTGCATTATCACCTACATAACCATTAAGCACTACGCCTACATCCAAGCTTACAATATCACCGTCTTTAACGATCACAGCAGAAGTACCGATACCATGAACAACTTCTTCATTTAATGAAATACATATCTGTCCGGGAAAACCTCTGTATCCGAAAAATGCACTTTTGCCGCCGGTTGCCGCAATTAGTGAAGCAGCAAGTTCATCGATTTCCTTAGTAGACATCCCGGGTTTTATCAACTCACTAAGCTGTTCTCTAACAAAACCTGCTGCCCTGGCGGCCTTTCTGATACCTTCAATCTCCTTTTCTGTATGTATTACAGCTTTATCAAGACTCATTCTTTAATTACTTTCTGTAATTCTTTCAGAACAGCCGGTTTTTCTCCATCAGAATTAACCGAACAAAGCAAATTTTCCTTTTTGTAGAATTCCACCAGCGGAGCTGTTTCTTTTTTGTAGAGGTTTAAGCGACTTTTTGCTGTTTCAAGTGTATCATCTTTTCTTTGAGTTAGCTCTACTTCGCAATCATCACAGAACCATTTATTTTTCGGGGGAGAGAAAAGTTTGTTATAATCCTTTCCGCATTTAGGGCATGACATTCTTGCAGTCAGCCTTTTTAATAAAAGCTCATCATCTGCTTCGAAAAGAATAGCAGCATCAATTTTACTATTTTTTTCAGCTAAGGCTTTTTTTAAAAGCTCGGCCTGTTTAATTGTTCTTGGAAAACCGTCAAGTATAAAACCGTTATCGCAGTCAGGCTCGCCAAGCCTTTTTGATACCATTGCAGCAACAATCTCATCGGGCACTAAACCGCCTGATTCAACATATTTTTTTGCTGTTTTTCCAAGCTCGGTTTGATTTTTTATTTCATTTCTGAAAATTTCGCCGGTAGATATATGTGCAAGGTGTTCTTTTTCCTTAAGCATTGTTGCAAAAGTTCCTTTTCCTGCACCCGGAGGGCCTAAAAAAATTAGATTTCTCTTCATTTTTTCCTCATATATTATTTTTTTAACAAAAATTTCATGTACTATAATTTATTTTTACCCAAAACACAACTTATTATTAAACAATCTCGAGTATCAATTCAAAATATTCTTAACAATTTCAGGCATCAGCTTTACCATTGTAGGCATAATTGAGCTCATTGTTTCACCTACTTCTTCATGTGTCAGAGGAGCTTTACTGATTCCTGCGGCATAATTGGATATACATGAGATTGCAACAACTTTTAATCCCATCGAATTGCCGAGAATCGCCTCGGGAACTGTGGACATGCCAACTGCATCGCCGCCAAGGGTTTTAAATGCTCTGATTTCGGCAGGTGTTTCATAACTGGGACCGGATGATGCCAGGTAAACACCTGAATTTAATTTTACATTTGTCTCAGCTCCCGCTGCCATTATTTTATCTCTGAGATCTTTGTTATATGTATAAGACATATCGGGAAACCTTGTTCCCAGCTTTTCGTGGTTCGGCCCGATAAGCGGATTTGAAAACATATAATTAATATGGTCCGATACAATCATCAAATCACCGGGAGCATAGTTTATACCTCCTGCGGCATTAGTCAGGAGCATAACCTCCGCACCGCAGTGCTTTGCAATGTAGGAGGGTGCTACAACAGGAGTCCAGCCTTCTCCTTCATACCAGTGCCTTCTTCCCTGAAAAATAAAAATATTTTTGTCTTTATAATTAGCCAGTGAAAGTTTCCCAGAATGACCGGCAACACCGCTTTTGCCAATACCTGTAATTTCTTCATACGGTATTGAATCCTTAATATCAAATGCATTAACAACGTCTCCCCAGCCTGAACCCAGTACTAAACACAGTTCCGGTTTCACATCAGGCCACCTTTTATTAACATCTTTGACTGCAAGCTTTAAAACTTCAATGTCAATATTTGCGGGCTGCAACATAAAACACCTCCTTTATAAATTTTACACTATATCCGAATTATCAAAATCGTTTAAATATTCCTTTTCCAGGTCTACATACCTGTTTATCAGCAATCTCACAAACGCTCTATGCTCAGCATAAGTATCATGATAAAAACATCCCTTGACACCGGCTATTACTAAGTCCCTAAGCTGTTTTTTAGATACATTTATTCCTTCAATTACTTTTTTATATTCTTCAGTTACAGTTGTGTTTGAGATAAGACGGTTATCTGTACACAATGTCACAGAAAGCTTTTTATCTATCATTTTACCTATAGGGTGATTTTTTATATTTTCGATAGCAGGAATGGTCTGCAGGTTACTGGTAGGACAGGATTCGATAGTTATACGTCTCCGCGCAATATATTCGGCAAGAGAATCACAGAACTCCTCAGGATTCTTTATCTGATTATCGGAGACTGCATTATGGTCAAATAAAAAAGTCCCGTGTCCAAGCCGATTTGCATGGCATTCCGTTATAGCCTGAAACATCGATTCGGGCCCGTAAGCCTCTCCTGCATGTACAGTTTTTCCCAGGAAATTCCTGTGAATATATTTAAATGCCCTGGAATGCCCTATCGCGGGAAAGCCCGACTCGGCACCGCATAAATCAAAACCTACAACCGGTATACATTTTTCTCTTTTAATTTTTACTGCAGCATATGCAAGCTCTAATGAAGCACAGCTAAAAATATCTTTTCTTCTTAAATGGGGCAATGAATCAATAAGCCCTGCATAGTAGGGTGACAGTTCTCTGTTGAAATATCTTAATGCGCCGACAATAATACCATAAGTAAACGGAATGTCATGACCGGAGGTAACTGCTTCAGTTCTGTTATGTTCTTCAGCAGCTTTTTTCAATCCTTTATCTACAGATGATATTATCACATCGAGCTCCGGCATAGCATCACAGATATGCTGCTGGGGTGCGTACCTTACCTCGATATATCTCACATTTTCAGTAATATTATCTTTAGCAAGTTCATAGGCACAGCGTTCAAGAGATTCAGGAGTTCTAAGAACGGCACATGTATAGCTGAACCCCTGCAAATATTCAACTAAATTCCTGTATGATTCCTTAAAAACAGTTTCCTTAAGACCTGCTTCAGTATAAGAGGGCAATTCAACCTTATATTCTTTTGCAAGTTCAATTAAAGTTTCTAGCCTTAACGAACCGTCCAGGTGAACATGCAGGTCAGTTTTCGGCATTTTTTCAAGAAAATACTCAACATTCTTAGTTTTCATAATAATTATCCTTTTTTCGACAGCGGTTTTATCTAAATTTTATAAATAAAATTATCTCAAAACATCGCACAAGGTGCGGTTATTTGTTTATTTGTGTATTTGTGTAGCTGTTATATATCAACATGTTACACGATAATATTCTTTACTTTTAAACAGCTAATTA
>JAIPJT010000032.1 GCA_021733985.1 Victivallales bacterium
AGTAAAATATTGCGTTAAATCGTATAATTTTATTATATATTTAACAATAATGCTGTATTGCGGCGCGCTCGGAGATCGCGCCCTACCGTTTTGTTTCAGAAAAGATTAAACTTCGCCGTGCGGAGATTAACGCTAATTACTAAATTTTTATTTTTTCCATTATTATCTTTATCTTTTTTAAAATATTTATTCATATCAGTAATATTTTTATTACCTGAATTATTAGAGGTTTCTGCAGCATAAGAACGGGAGATGAAAAATCTCCTTTTTTTAGGTATTTTTGTAGCTAAATTAATAAAAAATAGGTTAATTCCTATGACGATTTACCCCCCTATGTTTAGATGTACCCCAGGATGTAACAAAATTCAGCAAGAAAAGTTATGCAGAACTTGATTTCGATAATTGATTTACTGCTTTGCTTTACGGGATTTTAACAAAAAGGATTTTATCTGCTGCAACCCCCATTATAAAAAAGATTAAAGCTGCAATCAAAATTTGGGGGCCAAGCTCTTTGTAGTCAGTGAATATCGGAGTTTCAACAGTTGTCTTTTCAAGTTTGTCTATTTTATCAAGAACTTTCTGCAGCCCTTTACCGTCTTTTACAGAATAGTATTTACCTTTTGTTATTTTAGCGATTTTTTTAAGAAGTTTATCGTCAAACTGTCCTGCTACCGGAATGAACTGAGCTCCAAATACAGAGTTCTGCAGAACATACGCATTCGGACTTCCTATTCCGACAGTATAAATTATTACATTGTACATTTTCGCAAGTTTTGCGGCTTGCAGGGGATTAATTCTGTCTTCTACATTATTGCTTCCGTCAGTAAAAAGCACAAGTACTTTTCTTTTTGACTCTGTATTTTTAAGTCTGTTCACAGCACTGGTTATCGGTGCAGCAATATTTGTAGAGTCTCCGATAATTCCTGCATCTACCTTATTTAAATGAAGCAGCAGCCAGGAATGATCCAGAGTGGGAGGACATGCAACATATGGAAGAGGAGCAAAAACAACTAAACCTATTCTGTCATTCGGCCGTTTTTTAATAAACATTCTAATTTCGTCCTTTGCATAGGAAATGCGGGATTTTAAAGAACCGTTATTAATTTTATTTACTATTTGAGGTTTTGTTAGATTATTCGGAATATCAATAGCTTTCATACTGCCTGAAAGGTCAAGCGCAAGCATAATATCAATTCCTTTAGCGCGCTGTTTTAATCTTTCCAAACCTTTTTGGGGCCGCGCAAGCGATATTATCATGAGTAACGCCGCCAAAAAATAAAGAATAGTTGCAATATTATTTTTTCTGAAGCTTTTCCGGTTTTTAGAAAGAATAAAAGGTTTTATCCATGGGACTGACAGAGAAGGCTGTTTTCTGACAAGTGCTAAAACAAAAAGCATGATAAGAGGAATTAACAGCAGTAAAAACCATGGAGATTCAAATCTGAAACCTTTAAAAAAATTATATACACTGAAAAAATCCATAATAATACAACCTGTTTTTAGATGTTACACAAAAAATAACCCCGTTAAGTTTCATTTTTTTCCCGTGGAATTGTTTTATTAACCAGCTCTTCTGCTCTTTCAATAGCATCTACAACCTGTTTCTCCGTAGCATTATATTTTGCAAATTTCACCATATCTGCAGTAACCATAAACTCTTTTAAGAAATTACGGTCCCTATTACTCAGAGGGCTTTTCCAGCTTTCCATATCTTTCAGGAATTCTTTAGTAGTCTGCTTTGACGCATGTATTTCAAATCTGGCTTCAAGGTAATACCTGACAATATAAGTCAGGACTGTTATACTTCTTTCAGGATTTAATACTTTACACTTTATATTTTCTTTTAATTTGTGAAGTTTTATCAGGGCATCGTCCCAGGAAGTCTGCGGTTTTTCTTTCTTCTTCCTCTTTCTGATAAAAAAGAAATAAACAAGTACAATGACAAGAACTATACATATTGCTGTTATGTAAATATAGCTATTATTTTTTGCTGAAGCAGCAGCTTTATCATCCATTGAAGAAGCAATATTTAATTTATTTTTTGCTAAAGTAATTTTTTTTGAAAAAACCTTTGGAACAGTAAGATTTAGTTCACACATTTTGCCGTTTATATCAGGAGACACTATTAATTTGGCTTTGCCTTCAGGTATTTTCCCATTTACAAATGGCTGGATCCGCAGTTTTAACTGCCAAATGCAGTAGCCCCAGTCCGTTTCTTTTTTGTTAAATTTAATTTTTCCAACAACCTGTGAACCCCTGCCTGGTGACACATCAAGTTTTACCGGTTTTTTATCCCAGGGAGTTTTAATGGTATAATCAATATATACAGTTTCACCGAGAAGAACTTTACCGGATGAAGGCTTTACAGTTGTCTTGATATACTTAGGAGGAAAATTGGCTTTTTCGATCTTCTGATATTTTATGTATACTGCAGCTGCAACAGACACTGCAGTTATAACTGCAGCTAAAATTATATAAAAAAATATTTTAAACGGTTTTTTCATTTATCCTCTTTGTGCAAGTCTTTCTCTTTTTCTGAAAAATTTCATTAACGGTTTGGTCAAATCATCTCCGCATTTTATATCTATCAAATCAACTTTCGCCTTGTCACAGATGGTTTTATTCTGTGAATGAAGCTCAGCTACTGCACTGTTATAATTTTCACCGGCTTTTCTGCCTCCGCAAAAGTAATCCTTTTCTCCGCTCTCAATATCTGAAATAGTTATCCCGGGAAGTACTGGAAGATTTACTTCTTTAGGGTCAAGAACTCTTACTGCTACAACATCATGACGTTTGTTTGCAACTGTCAGAAGCTTTTGATAATTTTCATCGGAAATCATATCACTAATCAAAAATATGATTGACTTCTTATGCAGAACCCTCATGGCATTTTCAAGAGCTGAAGCAATATCAGTTTTTACCCCGTCAGGTTTTCTGGCTAAAAGTTCTCTTATAAGCCTTAAGCAGTGCAGTCTCCCTGAATTTGGAGGTAGATATAATTCTGTTTTATCTGTAAACATCATGAGGCCGACTTTATCATGGTTTCTTATTGCACTGAAAGATAAGACGGAAGCTATCTCCACAGCTGTTTCTAATTTTGTTTTTTTACCGCTTCCAAAATAACCTGAAGCTGAAGCATCGACCAGCAGCATAACATTCAGTTCTCGCTCTTCTATATATTTTTTTATATATGGGTTCCCCATTTTTGCAGTGACATTCCAGTCAATATTCCTTACATCATCTTCAGGGGTATACTCCCTTACCTCTTCGAATTCAATACCGCTGCCTTTAAAAACACTGTGATATGCTCCGGCAGTAACCTCCTCCACCATACGGCGTGTCCGGATTTCAATCTTTCTGATATGTGCCAGCAGTTCTTTTGATATCATAATATAATGACCTTTTAAATATTAAAAACTTTAAGGAGTAAGCAGCTCATTTAGTATATGTGTTATAATATCGTCTGAAGTCTGATTTTCCGCTTCGGCTTCATAGCTTACAATTATCCTGTGCCTTAAGATATCAGGAGCGATGTTTTTGACATCCTGAGGTACAACATAAGCTCTCCCATCCATAAATGCCGAAGCTTTAGCCGCAAGTACCATAGCAATTGGAGCACGCGGGGAAGCACCGAACTGAATCAGGGATTCTATATCTTTAAGATTGGAATTTGACTGTCTTTGAGAAAGCTGATCCTTTTCGCCCGGTCTTGTTGCGACAGTTATATCCAGAATATATTCTGATATTTTATCATCTATATAGATTTTATCTACCCATCTTCTGGCTTCAAGGATTTTATCCAGGGTAGTGATTGCTAATGCTTCAAGGTCCAGTTCAGTATGAGCGATCCTATCCATTATAAGCTTTTCTTCACTCCTCTTAGGATAAGGAATATTAATTTTGAACATAAACCTGTCAACCTGTGCTTCAGGAAGAGAATATGTACCTTCATGTTCAATAGGGTTCTGTGTGGCCATGACAAGAAACGGATAAGGCATTCTAAAAGTCTTTCCTGCTATAGTAACCTGTTTTTCCTGCATACATTCAAGCAGTGCGCTCTGTACTTTTGCGGGGGCTCTGTTAATTTCATCCGCAAGACATATGTTTGCAAAGACCGGCCCTTTCTTGACAGAAAATGTATGATCCTGAGGGTTGTAAATATTAGTTCCTATTAGATCGGCAGGCAGAAGGTCTGGAGTAAATTGGATTCTTGAGAATGTCCCGGAAACTGCCTGTGCTATAGTCTTGACTGCAAGTGTTTTAGCTAAACCGGGCAAACCTTCCAAAAGTATATTACCGTTGGAAATAAGCGCAAGAATCATTTTATTTATAAGGCCCTCCTGCCCTACAATCACTCTGCCGATTTCAGTTCTTAAAGGTGAGATAAAAGAAGAGACTTCCGAAATATTATTTTGAAGTTCCTGAATAGAATTCTTATCCATAACTACTCTCTTTCCTTATTTTTATAATACTACAAAAAATTTAAAAGCTTAATTTTCAGTATATAATATAAATAATCAAGTTATTAAAAAATCAAGTTTCACCATTAAAAATTATAAACTTTAAAATTTATAAATACAGCTGGAATTTTTAGAAAAATTCATTAGATATTTCTGCTAAGTTAACATAACTTAAAGTTATACACAAGTGTATGCGATTTTTTTTTAATCCGGCGTAGTTCCGCAATAGCGAAAACGAAGACGGAATGGTTTTTTGTCCTTCGTAAATGAACTTGGACATATACTTTATCCTTCGACCTTATCATTCGATACAGGTCATACCGCATGCTGTGATGGATAAATAAACCAAATCGTTTTAGGTATAATAAAACATTACACGAAAAAGTATTATAATAAATTATTATGAAAAAAATATTACAAATTTTATTTTTATTGACAGCTTTATTCTGCATTTCTTTTACTTCTAAAGGAAATGTTTTTTTTAGTATCAAGATCTGGGAAAATGAATATCTCAACTATTATCAAAAACGAAGTATTAATTTAATAAATCATATTCTTTCCAAATATATGATTCCGGAAAATAAAATTACTTATTTTATAGAACTGAAGACCTCTAAAAAAAAGCAGAAAGCAATAATTATTAACAGCAAAAGGATAATATTTCATGAAGACCCGGTAAAGTTAGTATCAGACAAAAAACATTTTTTTCAACTTGCACATAGTATTATAGAAAATGGATTCGTATCTAATAATACCCGAATAGCATACAACGATAATTTAAACTGGATTATAAGTGCTGTTTTTAGACGTTTAAAGCTTAAACTTCAACGCAAAGTTATACCTTTTAAAGGGAGTTTCCCCGGAATTCACTATCTTATGATATCCGGAAAAAGACTTAAACCCGGACAAATTCTAAATTCTTACTTATATCAGAAACCTGAAACTAATATCGCTTTCAAAATTTATGCTGAAGAATGCGAAATGCTTCTTTTTACTTTATCAATGCTTCCTAATGGCAGAAAAATTATAAGCAATTATTTAAAAAAAACATTAAACTTAAAGAATCAAACAAACTCATCCTACTCAATTCTTATATCTTCAATTAAAACATATTTACCTGATAAAAAGAATATAGAAAAATACTTAACAGATGAATTGAATAAGAATGCTTTTAACTATTCTGTCAACACTTTTATGCCTGCTACTGCAAAATTCTGTAAAAAAAGATTGAACAGCCTGAATCTAATAAAATATAATCTAAAGGATAATTCTGAAAAAAAAGGTACATGCGGATTAAAGGAACTGATATCCAGGCTCGACAAAATGGATGCTCCTAAAAAAGTATTAGGCAAACTAATAGACGAATTTCAGTCGTTCTATATTTTTGCGCCATATTTCCTGAAACCCTCCTTATCAAAAACATTAGAAATTCTTTCTCAAATTTACAATTCACCCAAAAACATAAATCAGGAGAAACAGCAAAGATATTCTTTAGCTCTACAAAAAGCATTGGATGAATTTAATAAAGGAGTTCAAAAACAAAAAAAACTGGAAAATATTTTAAATGAGTATCAATTAAAAGCTATGGAGTACCCAGTTTTTTATAAAAAATATTTTAAGCTTATAAAAGAATCTCAGAAGGAAAAGCATAACTATTATCCCGCATTAAACAAATATATGTTTAAACTTAACAAAAAATATTACTATTAATTTATAATTTTTTAAAACTGAAAATATTGAAATATTATAATATTCTATTATCTTAACAAATTCTGGTAAAACTGAATTTACCCCATGGTGTAATGGTAGCACAAGTGGTTTTGGTCCACTCGGTTGAGGTTCGAGTCCTCATGGGGTAACCACTTCTGTATATTTATGAATAATAATAAAATTAAAGTCATTATTGTTACCGGCCCTACTGCTACAGGTAAAACTTCGCTTGCTATAAACCTTGCACGAAAGTTCAATGGGGAAATTGTCAGTGCTGATTCAAGACAGGTGTATAAAGGCCTTGATTTAGGTACAGGAAAAGACCTTGATGAATACAGATGCGGCGGGAAGCCTGTCAGATACCATTTAATAGATATTGCCGAACCTAATACTGTATATAATTTAAAGCAGTTTAATATCGATGCAAAACAAAAGTTCAATGATATAAACAAAAGGGGTAAACTGCCGATTTTAGCCGGTGGGACTGTATCCTATATTGATTCTTTACTTTCAGACTATAAGTTTCCTATCCCGCCTCCGGATAAAAAATTAAGAGAAGAAATCGAAAAACTTTCAACAAAAGAATTAGTCGAACGCATTAAAAAATTTTCTCCGCAAATATATGATTCAATCGATAATAAAAACAGCAGGCCGCGTGTTATAAGGCACTATGAGACAATTTTCTCAAAATATCACTCTTTAAATAACTCTGAACCTGTTATTAATAATTACGAATGGCTGATTTTAGGTACTTATTTCCCGAGGAAAGAAGTGCACGAAAGAATCAATTTAAGACTTCAGTCACGAATAAAAGCCGGAATGATAGAAGAAGTAAAGAAACTGCATGAAAATGGTTTATCATGGGACAGGCTTGATTCTTTCGGACTGGAATACAGATATATCAGTAAATATTTGAAAAATGAGATCAGTTACGAAGTTATGTATAACAGCCTGCTGGCAAAGATCAGGAGGCTGGCCAGAAGCCAGGACATCTGGTTCAGAAAACTCGAAAATAAAAATTATAATATTTACTGGCTTACAGAAAATAAACCGGCTACAGCTGCCATGCTCGTTTTAAAATTTTTAAAAAGCTTCACACTGCCGGAACCTGAACTGAAAATAAAGGATATATTTTACGGCCCGAGAAGTAATTAGCGTTGAACTTCGTACAAAAAAATTAAATTCCAATAGTCAGATTCAAACAACTAATATGCAAAAATAATGCTATTTTAATTTTTTTTCTGTAATTTATTAATTTTCTCTTCAAATTTTGTGGTTTCTTCTTCAAGAGATTCTATTCTATAGAGAAGACCTTTAATATTATCATTTTTTGCCGAAAGTTCTTTTTTAAGGAGTTCGTTTTCTTCTACTATCGCAGGATCGTTCAATTTTCTTTCTATAATATCCTCTATTTTCTTTATCTCCTGCAAATTTCTGTTATGTAAATTAATTACAGCTTCAAAACCTATCTGAAGATTTTCTCTTAACTCACGTATTGAATTATCGAAAACTAAAACTGCTACTAATATCAGTATAAAAATTCCTATCGAGATGATAGACAGTCCTTTTAATGTTGAAATAAAGACCTTTAAATTATTTTCTTCAAATGCGGAAGTACTGAATCCCTGGATAAAGTTATAACCCGCAATAACAACAATTATTGCAATAACAAATAAAAATATCATTATTGCTATACTTAATACTGTATTAAAAGTGTTAGACTTTTTCATGCTGTGTTCCTTTTTAATTCTATAAACTGATTATATTATAATAAGGATAATATTTCAATTTTACTTATAATTTATAGACCATATTTTTATTAAGGATATTAAGATGAAAAACTTCAAATTAGCTGTTTGTCAGAACAAACCTTCCAGAAGTAAAGATAACTCTGTTGAGAGTGTAAAAAAAATGATTTCAAAAGCTGTAAACAACAAAGCAGAACTGATAGTACTACCTGAAATATTTCATCACCCTTATGAACTGTCTAAAATTCCAAAAATTGAAGACAAAAATAATGAAATTCTGGATGAACTAAAAAAAACCGCTTCAGATTTGTCAGTTTATTTATGTTCCGGATCAATAGTTACAAGAGATCAAAACAAACGTTTCAACCGCTCTCATTTAATATCTCCCGAAGGAGAAGTATTGCTGAAGCATGACAAATGTCACCTATACGATGTATCATTTAAAAATTTAAGAACAAAAGAGTCAGGAGTCTTTAATTTCGGTAATACAGTTAAAGCAGTTGATACTGAACTTGGAAAAATTGGAATCTTGTTATGTTATGACATAAGATTTCCTGAAATGGCAGGAAAACTTGCTGCTCAAGGTGTGGAAATCATTCTTGCTCCTGCAGCTTTTAATATGATATCGGGGCCTAAGCACTGGGATATTTTCTTCAGATGCAGAGCTGTCGAAAATCAGGTTTATTTAGCTGCGGTTTCTCCTGCACGAGACAGTAAATCCTCATATCAGGCTTACGGAAATTCAATGATTGTAGATCCAATGGGTAAAATTTTAACAAGGGCAGGTGTAGAGGAAGAAATAATTTATGCTGACATCAGCTCAGAATTTTTAGAAGAAACAAGAAATGTACTTCCTTTATTAAAACATAAAAGGCCTGAAATCTATGGTTAGTTTAATTCCAGGAAATCATGTTTCCCTAAGTCAAAGCTCGTTAAAATAAAAATAAATATTTTTGTTTTAACTATATAATCATACAGCATTAAATTATAAATTACTTACTTAACTGCATGATCATTGGAAAGGAACTGGTCAACTGATATTTTTCCGATTTCATAAGCCCTGTAAAGCGTTACCTTCTTTTTATTAATATCACCGACATCATTAACCTGATAACAGAACACATCATCTATGTAGTTTATATTTACTGTTTTAAAAAATACTTTGATTTCTCTTTTTGCATTTTCAAAAAAAATTTTATTATTACTTCCTTCGACGCATAAAAAATACCCATCAGCCATTTTGTTTCTATAATTTATATTATTGAATACTCGATCATTCCATATTGGCTGTGCCTGCTCAATTAAAGCTTTTAACTGAGCCGGTAGCGAAGCAAAATAGACTGGAGAAGATATAACAACGATATCAGCGTTCTTAAGTTCGGTGTATATATTTTTTTCATCCAAACTGTTAAAAGAGTTTGTGTTATAATCGGGCTTCAGCCATGGTTTTATATTTAGTTCAGAAAGCCTGATAATTTCAATTTCAGCGTTTTTTTCTTCTGCGCCTTTTAAAAATGAATTCAGAAGAATCTCTGAATTTCCATTTTTTCTCGGGCTAGTGCTAATTGCTAATACTTTTATTTTTTTATTCAATTTTTAGTACCTGTCATACTTTAACTGAAATTACACGAAAAGTTTCATGCTATAAAGATCTGAGCCGAAAAAGCAAAATTTAAAGTCATATATGAAACCCAGCTAAGATAACACCTTTTCGTGAAGCAGCTAATTATTTATTTTTTTTATTATATTTGTTGAAGAATAACCTTCCACATGTGACAAAAATCTAATTTTTGTACCGATTTTTTCCAAAATCCTTCTTTCAGACTGAACCATTGTATTAATATTGTAATCAGCTCCCTTTACATAAACATCAGGTTTCAATTCTTCAAGAAGATTATCACAGTTTGGTGTATCAAAAATCAATATTGCATTTATAAACGCAAAACAAGAAAGTATAAAAGTCCTGTCTTTTTCGTTTATAACAGGTTTTCCGGGGCCTTTAATTCGTTTTACTGAACTATCTGAGTTTACTGCAAGTAACAGGGCATCGCCCTGTTTTCTTGAGTTTATTAAATATGTGAGATGGCCTCTGTGTATTATATCGAAACATCCATTGGTCATCACGAGCTTTTTACTGCGATTTTTTAATTCATTTCGCCAGTTTTTAGCTTCATCTAAACTTTTTATTTTATAAGAATATTCAAAATTTTCCATTTTTTACACTATATAAAACATCTTAAGAATTATATAAAAAAGCGGGGCATTTATCAGTAAACTGTCTACCAGATCCAATACACCTCCTATTCCCGGTATAACTGAACCTGAATCTTTTATATCTGTCATTCTTTTAAAAACAGATTCGGATAAATCTCCTATAAAACCTCCGATAAATAGCACGACTCCCACTATACCGACTATTAAAAAATTACATGCACCAAAATTAATATTTAATATATATGAAAATATATAAGCTATTAAAATACTTGTTATTAAACCTCCCAGAGTTCCTTCCCAGGATTTTTTCGGACTTATACTTGGTACTATTTTATGATTTCCTGAGTCTCTTTTTGAAGTAATTGTACCTGTGCAGTAGGCTCCAATATCTCCTGCTTTTGTAACTATTATAAGGAAAAGGGCCAGGTCCACTCCAATATAACTGGTTTTATAGCCTGACATATATATCAAAGTAAGACAGTTTAATGGTATTATTACAGAAACAATAGAAAATGCAGTAGCAGCTAAGTCATATATAATAACTTTTTCCCGGCCTGAAAATAAAACTTTAACCCATATGTAAACAGCAAATACTCCTAAAAATAGAATGCAGGTTTCTGCATTAATACTTACATTTATGAAATTTTCAATTATAATTCCAATAAAAAATAAACAGGCTATAAACGCAGATAAAGCTACATACACTTTCAAATCAATTCTTGCCATAAACTCTGTAAATTCTTTTATACAGAATACAGATAAAAATAACCCCATGATTATAAATACCGTCAATCCAACCGGCCCTTTAATGAGGAATGCACAGAAAAAAACTATCAGTAAAATAATACTGCTGAAAAGCCTCCCGATAAACATTAAACACCTCCATACCTTCTTTTTCTATTTTTAAAACTTTTCAAAGCTTCAACTAAATCACTTTCATCAAAATCCGGCCATAATGTGTCAGTTATCCAAAATTCGCTGTATGACAACTGCCATAACAAAAAATTACTGATCCTAAATTCGCCGCTTGTGCGTATCATTAAATCAGGGTCAGGTATTTCTGAAGTATACAAATAACTTGAAAATAATTTTTCATCTATATTTTTTGTCTTTATTTTTCCGTTTTTAACATCTTCTGCAACTTCCCTGACAGCATGTGTTATCTCTTCTCTGCCTCCATAGCATAAAGCCAGAATAAGCTGTCCGGATTTATTGTTTTTTGTCTCATTAATTACAGATTGAAGCACCGTTCTGGTAACTGCCGGAATATCCTCTTTTTTTCCAATTACCTTTAATTTTACATCTTTTTCTATCAGAGTTCTACGGTTAAGTTCCAAAAACTCCTTAAGTAAAGACATCAAGACTGTAATTTCTGAGCTAGGACGTCTCCAGTTTTCAGTACTGAATGCATACAAAGTTAAATATTTTATTCCGTATTTACCAGAAAGATCAATTATTTTTCTAACAGTTTTTGCTCCCTCTTTATGGCCTTCCGTCCTTTTAAGTCCTTTTAATTTGGCCCACCTGCCGTTTCCATCCATAATTATTGCAAGATGTTTAACTGCTCCTTTGATATCGGCTAAATTATCCATAAAAATACTCCTCAAGCATTATACATAGAGTATGGTATACAGGTAAATGCAATTCCTGTATTTCATAAGTTTCTGACAAAGGTACTTTTATGGTTACATCTGAAATTAAAGACCCTTTACCGCCTCCTTTACCTGTTAACAATACAGTTTTCAAACCTATAGCAGATGCAACCTGCAGTGCCCTGTATACGTTTTTTGAATTTCCTGAAGTGGAAATACCAAACAAAACATCGCCGGGTTCAGCCAGCACATATAACTGCTGTGCAAAAATATATTCAGCATCGACATCGTTTGAATAAGCTGTTATGAAAGCCGGATGACTGGTCAGCGAAACAGTTTTTAATCCGTTCTGCAACTTTGTTAAAATATCAGTCCCTTCAGTGCCGAACCTATTCTCAAGTTGTTCTTTAAACTGCTGATCTGTAACCTTTCTCGGGAGTAAAAAGCTTTTTAAAAGCTCACCTGCTATATGTTCTGAATCAGATGCGCTTCCTCCGTTTCCGCATAAAAAAAGGGTTCCCTTTTGCGAAAAACCATCTCTTATAAGTTTAAAAGATAAATATATATCTTCCTTAACTTCCTCTAAAACAGGATACCTTTTTAAAAGTTTTTCTATATGTTTATTATGCATTTTTCACCTATTAATAAAATATTAATAACTTGTTAGAATCGGTTTCAATAAACTGTTAATAAAATGTTTAAAAAAGAAATTAACAAAAATAAAAAGGTTTAAAAACAACTTATCAACAAACGAAAATATATTAAATTAAGTTCAAATTAAACTTTATATACATTATTTATAGTATATAATATTATATAATAAATATATATAAATAATAAATAATATTTATAATTTGTTAACAACTATTTTATTAATTTCTTTTTAATTTCTATATTTTAACATATCAATTAAAGAAAGGATGGTATGAAGCTAAATATTAAAAGAACAGTTTTAAATTCAGCTTTACAGAAAGTTAACAGCATTATAAGCACAAGATCTACACTACAGGTTTTAAGTAATGTTTTAATAGAAGCGGAGGACAGTAAACTATCATTAACAACCACTGACTTGGACATTAGAATTACTGCAATTTTAGAAGCTGATATATTAGAAGAAGGTAAAACAACACTGCCTGCAAAAAAGTTTTATGAAATAGTAAAAGAACTTTCAGGTGAAGAAGTAGAACTTGAAAATGAGAATAATCATATGGCTATAAAATGCGGCCATTCAGTCTTTAAACTTTTAGGTCTTCCCGCTGATGATTTTCCCCTTCCTATGAAAATTGCACCGATAAGAAGTTTTTCAATGGAGCAGATGGAGCTTTCAAGGATGATTAATCTAATTTCATACTCTGTAAGCCAGGATGATACAAGGAAAGCTCTGAGCGGAGTTCTTTTCAGTATAAGTGATAAAAATTTTACAAGTGTTGCAACCGATGGAAGGCGTTTGGCTCTTGTTGAAAAAACTATGGATGATTTTTACGGAGAAGACGGAAGTGTTATACTTCCAATAAAGAGTGCAACTGAATTATGCAGGCTGCTTGAAAAAGAAGGAAATGTTAAAGTTGAAATAGGTGAAAATATTATAAATTTCACTCTTGATAATGGAGTCGTTATGACTTCAAAGCTTATTGATGAAAATTATCCCAATTACAAACAGGTTATACCTGTTTCCTTTACTAGAAAAATAGAAATACCGAGAGAGGCTTTTACTGCTGTTTTAAGGCGCGTTTCGCTCGTAGTATCTGAAAAAAACTTTTTTGTAAAACTCCGGTTTGCAGATAATAAAATAGAATTTAATGCTCTCAGTACTGATGTGGGCGAAGGAAGTGATTATATTGAAATAGATTATACAGGGGCTGAAATTACAGTTTCATTTAATCCTGTATTTCTGCTTGAACCGCTGTCCAGGATGGACTGTGATACTGTAGTGTTTAAAATGAATGAAGGGTACAGCCCGGTTGCAGTTTCAAATGAGGATGGTTTTCTTTATGTAATAATGCCTATGCGTAAAAAATAAATCTGAAATAAAAAAGTCCGGTCTTTTTCGATGTTTTAAATTTATATAAATATGCTCAAACAAATTTCTTTATTTAATTTTAGAAACTATCAGGATTTGTGTCTTAATACAGATTCTGATAGTATTGTTTTATACGGTGATAACGGGCAGGGAAAGACTAATTTTCTTGAAGCAGTTTATTATCTTGCATTTTTACGTTCTTTCAGGATTTCTTCTATAAGGTCCTTAAAAAGGATTACAACTAACGGTTTTTATGTTTCAGGGTTGATTAGTTTAAAAAACTGTTCATGGGACAGAAAAATAGAGGTTGAATATATTAATAACCGGCGCAGATTAAAGATAGATAATTTACCTGTCAGAAAGTCAGCCGATTTTATTAGATACATTAAGCCTGTTATCTTTTCTTACGAAGATATTAATATTATTACCGGCAGTTCAAAGTTGAGAAGACGGTATATAGATATTTTTATATCCAGTATAGATTATGAATATTTCAGTGCGCTGCGGGAGTATACAGTGGCATTGAAGTCAAGAAATGCCCTTTTGAAAAATAATGATCCTGAAAAGAGCAAAATGATAGCTGCGTTTGAGCCTATACTTGCTTCAAATGCAGTTAAAATAATTAAAAGAAGATATGAATATATAGAAAAGCTTAAAGAAAAAACTTTAAAATTTTTAAATGAAATAAAATGTGAAACTTTACAATTTGATATAAAGTATTTGACTAAAATTAATTATGACAAAATTTCAGAGGATGAAATTCTTGACCGGTTAGAAATGAATAGGAGTAAGGATATAAAAAACGGTTTTACCGGAACTGGTCCGCATTCAGAAGACCTGGATTTTATTTATAATAAAAAAAGTTTAAGATATTATGGTTCTTTAGGACAGTGCCGTACAGTCTCGTTATGTTTAAAAATGAGTGAGTTGAATTTAGTAAGAAAGTTCGACAGTACGGGTAATGTTCTTGCTTTAATAGACGATGTAACAGGAGAACTGGATTTAAAAACTAAAAACTCATTTTTTAGAACAATCAGCGATGCAGATCAGTTGATATTTACACTAACGGATTCAGGCAGAAGTGAGGAATATTTTAATAAAAAAATGAAATTATATGTCAGTGAAGGCGAAATTAAACCGTATTAAGGAATGAAATATGAAATTTATAACAGAACTGTTTTTAGCATGGAGGTATTTTAAACCTAAAAGAAATGCGGTTTCTGTAATTACACTGATTTCCATTATAGGGGTAAGTTTAGGAGTTTGTGTACTAATGGTGGTACTTGCTATAATGACCGGGTTTACTAATGAGATCAAAACAAAACTTTTAGATATAACTCCTCATATACAGATGGAAAGCATTTATAAAAAATATATAGATTCCCCTATGAAAGCAGTTAAGAAGTTAGATAAATTGGGTGTTAGAGCAATTGCAAGAACAGAAGGTGAAGTACTCGTTCAGAAAAATAAAGAGGTTCATCCGCAGTTCCTTGTAGGTATCGATGTATTGCACGAAACAGAAAAAATAAATTTAAATAAAGATATAATCAGAGGAAAGTACAGCCTAAAGCACGGTGAAATACTTGTAAATTATGTACTTGCAAACAGACTTTCACTTTATCCAGGTTCTAAACTGCTGATACATTCTCCTTCAAAACTTAAAGAAATGGTCAATATTTCAGACAGCGGAAGAATAAATAATAAAAAAAAGAATACAGTTTATTTGCCTTCGGAATTTACGGTTACCGGTATATTCAGTATGGGGATGTATGATTTTGATAAAACTGTTATAATAACAAATCTTGATGATGCCGATGACCTGTTTGGATATCCATGGGGAGCGGCTACCAAGATATCCGTGAAAACAGAACATCCGTTTAATATAGAGGGAATTTATAATAAAATAGTTAAAATGTTTCCGCAATATAAAGTACTGAACTGGAAGCAGGTTAATAAACAGTTTTTAAATGTACTCGCAGTGGAAAAAAATATGATGTTTTTTGTTCTTATCTTTATTGTACTTGTTGCAGCTTCAAGTATAACAAATACTTTAATAACGGTAGTTGTTCAGAAAACAAGAGAAATTGGTCTCTTGAGAGCCATTGGCGCTTCAAGGAGAACTGTTATGAGAATATTTATTTTGCAGGGATTTTTTGTCGGTTTTATCGGTACATGTATTGGACTTGTAATGGGTACCTGTGTAATTCATTGGAGAATAAAAATACTGCATATGCTTTCCAGTGTGTTTCATGTTGATATATTTCCAAAGCAGTTTTATTATCTAAATAAACTTCCAGCTGCAATAGAAACAGGAGATATAATTTTTATTTCTTTATGTACAATTATATTATGTACTGTAGGAGCTGTAATTCCGGCTTACAGGGCAGCAAAACTTGATCCTGCAAAGGCTTTAAGATATGAGTGATAAAATTTTAAAAGTTATAGACGTAATAAGGACTTATAAACTCAGCAGAAGGAGTATTCCTGTTCTTAAAGGGATAGAACTTGAGGTATCAGAAGGTGAGTGGGTTGCCTTATTAGGTGCTTCAGGAAGCGGAAAAACAACATTGTTGAATTTAATAGGACTTTTGGAAAAACCCGATGGCGGAAAAATTATCTATAAAGAAAAAGACTGTTCGAAACTAAGTAAAAGTGCCCTTACTGTATTAAGGAGAAAAAATATCGGTTTTGTTTTTCAGTTTTACCATTTACTTCCGGAACTTACTGTTTTGGAAAATATAAAAGTTGCAGCAATGCTGAACGGAAAAATTACAAAGGACGCTGCAGATAGATCAAAGGAACTGCTTTCTTATGTGGGGCTTGAAGATAGGTTTTTACACAAACCGGGAGAATTATCAGGTGGAGAACAGCAGCGTGCTGCAATAGCAAGGTCTTTAATAAATGATCCGGAATTGATTCTGGCGGATGAGCCGACAGGTAATCTGGATTCCGAAACAGGTGAAGAAATTATAAATCTGTTTGAAGAATTAAATAAAAAGCATTCTAAAACTATCTTAATGGTAACTCATGATAAGGAAGTTGCGGAAAGAGCAAACAGGATTACTGTAATAAAAGATGGAAAAATTATAGACGCTTAGGTTTTATTATGTTATGTGAAATATGCAAAAAAAAAGAGGCTGTAGTCCATATTCAGGAAATAGTAAAAGGCCGTAAGAAGACTGTACATATGTGTCAGGACTGTGCAGCAAGCAAGGGAGTAGAAGCAATTGGAATGCAGGGTATAAATATTGCAGAAATTCTATACAATTTATCAACTCAGAATTCTTTTCCGAAAAAAGAAAATACTTTAAATTCCGATAAGAATAAAAAGTACAGTAAAAAAAGAAAACCTATACAGTTGACATTGTGTCCAAATTGTAAATGGGACTCAGAAAAATTTCAGAAAACCGGCCGTTTAGGCTGTGAAAAATGTTATGAAGCTTTTTCCGATATAATAATAAAAACAATTTCCAATATTCAGAAAGGTAATTTGCATATTGGAAAAAGACCTGGAGAAAATACATCTGAAACAAGTATGCTGATGATGGATATATTGAATTTACAGAAACAGCTCGAAGCCTGTATTGCAAAAGAGGAATTTGAAAAAGCGGCAGAGATAAGAGATAAACTTAATGGACTGAAAAATCGGCTGGAAACTGAAAAACCATATGAAAAGTAATTCTTTAATAAACAGTTTATTGTTGAATCCTGTAAATTGGCTCAATGAAGATCAGAAAAGTGAGAATATTCTTTTATATTCAAGAATCAATTTGTCAAGGAATATATCAAATATAAATTTTCCTGTAAATTGTTCAGAAACTGAAAAAAAACAGGTTCTGAATACGGTAAAGGTAGCTTTAAGAAAAATCAGTTCTAAAGAGTTTATAGAAATAAATATAAATGAACTTGAGGATATAGATATAAATTTTCTCCTGGAAAGAAAATTAATATCAAACCAGCTTGCGGCTTCTAATGGATTCAGTTACCTCGTTTTTAACGAAAAAGAAAACTTGCAGTTAATGGTTAATGAAGAAAATCATCTTAAAATTCAGTTGATCAGACCGGGAAATTCATTAAGAGAAATATGGAAAAAAATTAGTAATTTCGAAAACAAGCTCGGCAGAATAATCCCGTTTTCATTTGATAAAACTCTAGGTTATAAAACTTCTTCTCCGCTCGAAGTAGGAACAGGTATGAAAGCATCCGTTATGCTTAATCTTCCGGGCCTTGCACTTGCTAATCAAATTGAAAGTGTTATTAAAGGTATAAATAAACTCGGACTTACAGTTAATGGATTTTATGGAGAAAATTCTTCTTATATAGGAAATTTATACGAGATAACTAATCAGAGCACTTTAGGGGTAACAGAAGAAAAAATAATAGAAAAAATAGATGACATCGCCCACCAGATAGTATTGCATGAAAAAAATGCAAGACAGAATTTGATCGATAAAAAGAAAGAATTCTTCTTAAACTCTATAGGCAGAGCCTATGGCATATTAAGGTATTCATATATACTTACAGCCAAGGAAGCTTTTGATTATTTGTCGCTTCTGAGAATGGGGGTGGACTTGAAAATGTTTAACAGAATTGACTTTAGGAATTTAAATCATCTGCTGATTTCGATTCAGAACGCGCATTTAAGAAAATATACCGGTATAAATTTTAAAAATTCAAACCTGGATACCATTAGAGCCGATCTTGTTAGAAACAGGCTTCAGAACTGAATAAATATAGGTGAATTGTTTTGGAACTTTATCTGGCAATTTCTTTATCCTTTCTTGAAACTACATTTATAGTTTTAAGTATACTGCTTTTACATTTTATAAGAAATCGTATAGGCAGTGCCGCTTTTTATATTACTATAGGGGCTTTATTTGTTTTTATTCAGTTTATCAGCGTTACCCAGTTAAAGGTTATAGTAGGTTATTCAGGCGGGGATTTTTATATCGCAAATTCTGTTCTATTTCTTCCTCTGCTGGCTGCAGTAATGGTTATATATATAACTGAAGGTACACAGGCAACACAAAAATTAATTGTCGGAACTTTAGCTTTTTTTGGATTTTACATATATCTCTGTTATACTACCTCCACGCAGTGTACATGGAACGGATTCAGAATAACACAGGGGCCTACTGCGACAACACTGAATTATTTTATTGGACAAAGCCTGAAAAATATGACAGGAACCCTGGTAGCCCTCTGTTTGGATCTTTTTCTTATTCCAATTCTATATCAGAGATTCATAAATCTCGGTGCCAGGAAATTTTTTTCTATTCTCGGTGCTCTGATGCTGACACAGTTTTTTGATTCTTTTGTTTCTATAACTATTTCCTACTGGAATAATCCTTTATGGCTGGATCAGATAAGTTCAACTTATATTGCAAGAGTAATAGCTACTATCTGGATAAGTATTTTGATAACTGTATATATAAAGTATATAGAGGAAGGTGTAACACATGAAGAAGAAAGAAAAGCTTTTGATATTATTTTTGCATTTATGGGAAGTTATAGAAAAACAAAAGCTCTCGAACAAAACCTTCTTGAATGGGAAGGCAGATACAGAATGGTTGTGGAAAATGCCAGTGACATGATTTTGATTGCTGACAAAGATGGAAAGATTCTTGATGTAAATAAAGCTACTGTTTCAACATTGAATTATGATGAAAAAGAAGATTTAATAGGGGAATCCTTTCTAAATTTATCTAACATTTTTAAAACTACTCCGTTTATTTGGAAAAGAATCTGGGAGCATAATAAAGACTCAAACATCAAAAATGAAGGACAGATTGAAACTAAACAGATAATATTTAAAACTAAAGAAGGCAGTTCTGTAGAAGTTGATGCAGCTTTTTCTAAAGCGTTTCTTAAAAAGAAAACCGTAATGCTTGTTTTCGGCAGGAATATAACTGAAAGAAATAAGCTTATTAAAGAAAAGAGCGAATTAAAAGAACAGTTATATCATACTCAGAGAGTTGAATCACTGGGACGCCTTGCCGGAGGTGTTTCTCATGAATTTAATAATATACTTCATGCAATTCAGGGACACATCGATACAACACTGATATTCGGGAATATTGAAGGAGAATCAGATAAAAAACATCTTGAAAGTGTTATGGAACTTGTCAATAAAGCAAGCGGTATTACTTCACAACTCCTCGGTTTTGCAAGAAAGAGAGAATTCAAAGATAAAATAATAGATTTAAGAAAAGTACTTGAAGATACAAAAAAAATGTTTATGCCGATGGTTAAATCCGAAATACAGCTTGTATTGAACAATCCGGAATACGAATGTATGGTAAAAGCTGATCCTGTACAACTTGAGCAGGTTTTTCTCAATTTGCTGATAAATGCAATGGATGCATTAAAAAATAAAGACGAAGAAAATAAACTGATTAAGGTTAATTTAGAAAGAAATAAAACTTTTCCTGACAACTGGAAACCGCTTAAAACAGATGCTGTTCCTGAGAATTATTATGTTATAACAGTTGAAGACAACGGTGAGGGAATGGAAAAGAAAACTGTAAATAAAATTTTTGAGCCTTTTTTTACAACCAAAGAAGTTGGAAAAGGAACAGGAATGGGGCTTGCTATGGTATATGGAGAAATTACAAACTATAAAGGGCTTCTCTATGTTAAAAGCGAAAAACATACCGGAACTGTATTTTACGTTTTTTTACCGGTAATGAAGGGTGAAAATGAATAATTTAAAAACTGCACTGATAACCGGCGGAGCTGTAAGAATAGGCAGCGAAATATCTATAAAACTTGCTGAAAACGGTTTTAATACTATCATACACTGTATGAACTCTGTTAATGAAGCTGAAACTCTATGCAGGAAACTTAACAGTGAAACAGAAGGAGAACATAAAATATTTTCGGGAAACCTGCTTGATGAAAATGTAAGAAAAAGGCTTTTTGAGGAAAATACTGTTGATATACTGATTAACAATGCATCTGTATATAAAGTAAAACCGATCATCAAGGAAACGCTTAAGGAAGCTCAAAGACAGTTTGAAGTTAACTATTGGGTTCCATACTGCCTAATGAAATTGTTTAAAGAGCAGAATATTCAAAACGGCTTAATTTTAAATCTGCTGGATTGTGCTGTAAGTAAGCTGGATAAAAACAGCAGTTCTTACCTTTTGTCAAAAAAATCATTGGCTGAATTAACGAAGCTTACTGCGCTTCAGTGGGCACCGGAAATAAGAGTTAACGGGATTGCGCCGGGTTTTGTAATGCCTCCCAGCTGGTTAAGTAAATCAGATATGCAAAAATCTATCGAAGCAGCTCCAATGAAAAAAAAGACAGATTTAAACGATATAACAGAAGCATGTGTATTTTTAATTAAAAATCAAAGTATAACAGGAGAAATATTATTTGTAGACGGAGGGGTTAAATTATGAAAACAGCATCGTATTCGAGTTTTATAATTTATTTTTAAATTAATTATCATTATAATAAATGAAAATTTTAATAATATAGCTTATAATATTATAAGCCTGTATTTTACAGTATTTTTCAATTAAACATATAATATTTTTTAAAATTTATTTTTTGAAATTTATTATAAAAATAAAAAGGGTTTTGTAATGGATAACACAATATATTGCATTGAAGGGATAAAGGAAAAAATACCTTATAAATACCCGATGCTTCTTGTTGACAGGGTATGGAAAGAGGATGACGGCAGTGTTTGCGGATTAAAAAATGTAACAGTTACGGAAGATTTTTTCAATGGTCATTTTCCTAATCAGCCTATAATGCCGGGAGTTTTACAGGTTGAAGCAGCACAGCAGGTTGCATCTATCGCTGTAAGAGATACCCTGGATCCGGAAAATAACCTTGATATATATATTAAATCAATGAGGAAAGTTAAATTCCGTAATCCTGTTTTACCCGGAGACAGACTTTTCATTTCTGTAAAAATAAGGAAGATAGAAAGTAACGAAGCTGAAATTGAATTTTTAAACAAATCCCATTCAGGTGTATGTACTCAGGGATTTATTGTTCTTTCAACCAGGCCGAGAAAATATCATATAAAAAAACCGGAGCTTTTTCAGGACTATAACAGAACAGATAATATTGAAATGGATCTCAATACACTGAAAAAATATATGCCCCACAGATATCCATTTCTTTTTATTGACTATATTCACTCTATTAAAGACAACCAGATTACTGCAGTGAAAAATGTAACTTACAATGATCCTATAATGCATACATATTCACCTGAATATTCAGTTCTTCCAGCTACAATTCAGTCGGAAATTATTGCTCAGGCAGGATGTGCTCCTACACTTGCACGTCCTGATAATGGTGGAAAGATTGCACTGTTCGGTTCTATACAGAAGGCAGAGTTTTACCACCCCATCCACCCCGGCGATAAACTGATAATAAAACTGGACCTGCCTCAAAAATTATCAAGATTTGGAAAAGGCTCGGGAACAATATATGTAGAAGATAAAAAAGTTGCCTACGGTGAAATTTTATTTGTTGTTTCTGATGGTGGAATGTAATTAAATGCTATATTTTTTACTTTTAATGCATTACGGTTTTTATGTATTTTTCATAATGTGTTTTGCCGCTTATATTTATGCTGCCAGTAAAAATAACAGGCTTAAAGTAGTCTCAACTTCGATTTTGATTTTATATTCAGTTATTGAATTTTTAATACTAATTTGTCTTATCTATTATCTTAAATCGAATAATGTCTTACTGGCTGTGATTCCTGTAGCAATTATAGCTACAGTAATCATTGTTACCTTACTGAAAAATTATATAGATATTACAATATGGATTCCTTTCTGCATATTGTTTTATCCGTTGATTATAATACCTGTTTTAACATGTATAGCTTTTAGCCGGAGGGGGAGAATTTTTAACAGTTGTAGAAGTAACAGTTAAGAAGATACCCGTGGAAAGTTCATAAAAAAATATACTATGCAGCAATTCAGGATGGTTTTACTTTCCGTTATTAATAAGTGTACCTTTCCACAAATAAAGGTATCTTTCCTTGTAAGAAACCTTTATAAGCTTTTCCCAGCTTCTTTCAGGATATAAAGGAGTATTTAATGTAAAAACATAAACAGTCTTTTCATATTTTGGAAGTTGATTTAATTCATAAATTTTAATAATTTTTTCATCGAGATAGCAGCTTAATATATAAATATCAGCAATATGCGGGCCTTTATAAATAACATGCTCAATGTCATTTTTAGGTTGTCTGCTCATAACACGGTTAATTTTAGATGCAGCCGTTCTCGCATCATTGTCCTGAGATCTGTAAGGATAAGTTACAGACCAGAAAATTAACATAAATATTAAAGATAAACATGCGGTTCTCATCCAAATTTGTATATTGTTTTTTTGACAAAATATTAAGATAAAACCCAAAATTAATGCAGTTGTTAACTGAATAATACTTATTAGAAAGTTAGTATCAAAAAATTGTATCCCTCTCTCAAAGTATGAAAGTTTAATTTTTTCAAGTATAAAGAGTGATGTCCATGCTTTTGCCGGTACCAGAAAAAGTATAATAGATACAAAAGTTAAAAATATTAGAAATACAGTAAGGTAATTAAGTATTTTTTTTAAAATATGACCATGCCTTCTGATAAGCAGCCAGTAATTTGCCCCTGTAAGAATTGCCAGAGGTGGGGCAAGTATCATATAATCTCTTGTTGAAGAAAAGGGATTGATCCATAAAACGAAAAAAAGTACAAAAAATATTGTTCTTAAAAATCTGCTGAATATAGGTTTTGGATCAAGTGGATAAAAGGCAACGCAAAATACAGGCCATGCTAAAATACTCCATGGTAGTAAACCGAAAAATATATTAAAAGGATAATATACTAAATGCAAAAAATAAGATTCTGGAAGATTTCTTAAAAATGAAGTTGAATACAGTTTAGAGTCAATATTAGTTATCATTTGAGGAATAGCCCATAATAATATAAATGATACTATAATAAAAATACCAACTGTAAACCCCGGGAATTTAATTTTTTTCCAGAATGACAGAGGCCTTCTCATAAACGGTAACGGCAAAAAGAAATACAATAAAGCAGACCAGCCAAAGGCATAAAAAGATAAACCTGCAAAGAACATACCCCAAATCCAGCCTAAATTCCAATTGCCTTTTATAATCCCGAAATAGTACCAGAGTATCCAGCCTGAAAGAAGAAGCAGAACAGTTAGAGTAAATGGAGTTCCGTCGATTGCTTTTTCAAGAACGAAGATATTCGAAAAAACAAAACAACTGCCTACATAAGCACTTTGTAGACTGTAAACTCTTCTGCAGGTCTCAAAAACTATTACTGAAATACCTGCTAATGCTAAAATAGACGGCCATCGTAAACTGTATTCAATACATAGGCCCATTTTATAAAATAAGGTTGAAACCCAGGGAAAAAGAGGAAAACAGGAAATTAGATTTTCACCGTGAACAAAGTTGGTAGGATTAAAAATACCGGTATCTATAGCTATTGAGCCATATTGCCCTTCTGTGCCTATCAGTTCGCGCATGTTTAAAAACCACGGAGAAAAAATAAACAAAAAAAGCAGTACTGTTAATATAATATAATAAAAATTAGGTTGTGATTCTTCGTATCTCAAAAAGACCTCCTGAAAAAATGGAAAATATAAAATTCATTTCAGAATAATTTTTTCTAATTCAATATAACTTTCCACGCTGAAATCAGCTAATTCCGCATATGAAACTTTATTTTTGTTTTTAAAAAAGCAAGTTGTTATTCCTGCTTCATTACCTGAAATAATGTCATCTCTGAAATCTCCGACCATTAAAATTTTATCAGTGGTTAAGCTCCATTCTGATAATATATGCTTTATAGGTTCAGGATCAGGCTTAACGAAATCAAATTCACGGGTTATAACAGGATTAAACTTAATATCCAATTTATTTAAAACATATTCAGTATGTTTTTTATTGTTTCTTGTTACCAACCCCAGTTTAATTTCTGCATCTTTGAACTTTTCAAGTGCTGATTTAACACCACTCTGGAATTTTAAATTTAATAAGCTTTGACGCTCAAAAGATTCAATTACATCAAAAAACTTCTTTTTTTCTTTGTTCGGCAAACTTTTAGAATATTCAAGAAGATCAGTTCCCTTTTTTACACCAAGCTTATTTCGCATATTTTCAAAATTTATAACCGGTACAGTTAATGTGCCGTCCATATCAAATATTATGCCCTTAAAGTTTGCTTTCATAAAGTTGTGCCTTGATAAAACTGTAAATTTAATATATACTAAAAAAATGTCCTATTATTTGCTGTTGCATGTTTTATTCAGTCTGTTCAGGATTAACTGTAATACAAATTTTAAAAAGTTAAATTAATAAATTAGATTTACTGTTAATGATATTTAATCTGACTAAAAAAAAATTAATTGCTTCAAGTCCTGTTTATTTTAGAAAATACACTTTTTGCCTTTCAAAAATAATCGGAAATAATTTTGAAAGAAACGATGCTGTTATTTTTCAAAATAGAAATTTTATTTTAACTCTTTTTATTAAATTAAATGTTGATATTGTCTTTACTGATGTCGATAATAAAGTCTGTTCATTAAAAAAAGAATTTAAGAACAGCAGTCTGTTCTGTTTTGATTCAAATGCAAAACACATTGTAATACTGCCTTTTGGTATCATTAAAAAGAAAGCTATAGAAGTGGGTGACTATATAAATTTAAATACGGAAATGACTACCGAATTTAAAGATAAACTTGAAAAAAGCCTTTCTAAAGCGCCGCTTTCCACTCCTACTGTTAATTTAAAGCTTTCCGATTCGTTTAAGGAACCCTAATACATCTCCTGTATTATTTCCACTTTCTTCAACAAGCCTTCTTGCTTCGTTTATTTTATCAAGTTTACGATTTTGTAAAACAACATGCTGTTCAAGCGATTTTTTAATTCTGTTTCTTGTATATTTATCAGAAATACGTTTAAAGTCATCCACAATTTCTCTGGGTTTTCGTGAATACAGTAATGATACTGTAATTTGAGGCTGAGTTATTTCGGGATTATGTACTACACCATAAACCGGCGGAATATTATCCGCAGCAAAATAATCAAGAATATCATAAAACTTTGATGTAAGAGAAGGATCAGGTAACTCAAGCAGAAACATCGCTTCTATTGCTCTTTCCGGAGGTAAAAGAAGCGAGTTGAAATTGTGTCTTAGCTGATTTTCAAATGGTTCATCAGGATTCCACTGAAACTGTGTGAAATGGTTGAAGTATGGTTTAGACTTGAATAAATCAAAATCTTCAAAGTCTATGTGTCCATCCAAAAGCCTGTACATTTCACCTTTGACCGGTATACCGAGAAAAGAGTTTAATGAATCAACTATCATTTTATTATATTCACTTTCAGGTATTCTTCCTTCAAATTTCAGCTTATTGGAAAAAAGAATGATATTTCCGGTATTACCGCTGTCTATGCTCGCTGAAACCGGACCGCCTAAAAATTCAATTGTGTTTTCTACATATTCTGTAGCCTCGCGGTTTAGGTAAGGCAAAACAAAAACAAAAACTGTACGCTCATCAAGGGGTATCGAATCTTCCTGATTCGATAGTTTTTCAAGAAGTATCGAAGTCATCCCATTCCCTGTTCCTCCTCCTGTAGAAGAAAAAACAACGTTGTCTTTTATGATATCCATGATTTTTTGACCGACGGAACTGAAAGCTTCTCGGCCTATCATAGGATTCTTACCGGACCCCCTTAACTGTCCTTTCGCTGAATGTGTAACTGCAAGAAGTTTTGATTTTGCTTCGACTTTTGATAATTCAAGCTCTGATACATTTATTATTGTACATTCTCTATCAGAAGCCATTGATGCTAATTTACTGCCCGCACCTCCTATGCCAATGTTCATTTAGATACCTCCAGGAATAAAGATTTCTCTGTTTTATATATTTGTTTTGATAATAAATATTCAAGTGCCCTTGCGCCGTATTTTGTAATATAAATATTCTTTCTGTTACTTTCTGAGTTGATTGTAATAAAACACAGGGAAGCAAGTGCTTCTACATATGCTACAGCACTTTGTTTTGTTCGAGTGGCCTTAATAAATTTCAAATCATCGAAAATATTTGTAATATTATACAATACCCCCTTTTCCTCTGCCATCGCTGTCCAGTACAGAATATGAAAATGAGGCTTCTTTAAATTTAAAATCTGATTTTCCAGTAATTCATTCAGCATAAAATAATAATTATAATCTAATGCTTTTTAATCGTGAATAAAAAAATGCTACTCTTTAAATGATGATAATCAAAAATAACAGAATGTCAATAACTCTTTTAATAATAGTATGATTAATTTAAATGTACTATAATAAAGAATAATACACTTAACTACAGTATAGTATTAATTAATTAGCCTCAAAATATTATATTTACTGTTATCTTTTAAATTTTTTCTATTGTATATAAATAATAGAGTATATTATACTAAAGTATAATAAATAACTATTTAAGAAAACCAAAAAACTGGAAACCGACACAAATAAATAGGTGGGAAAGCATTAACATGAAAGGGCAGTAGAAAGGAAAGTTTTACCGTCTCGCTTTATTTTTGAGTTTTTCTTTTTTTTCAACCCTGAGCTGTTATTTTTCAACCATTTTTATTATGAATATTGTTTTTTGATTAGAGTATTTTATAAAAATTTCCATTAATTCAGTATCTATATTTGTTAATTCGTTGAAATCAAATAATAACTGTGATATCAATATATTAATCGAATATATCCTTTCTTTGTGCCTGATTTTTAAATATATTATAAAAAATAAACATTTCTACAGGAGGAATTTCATGGAAAGAACTGAATCCAATGCTCGTATTCATTTAGGGATTCTGATTTTAATAATCATCGTTATAAAATGTATTTCAGCATGTACATTTCAGCTTCATTACAATGAGGCTTACTATGTCAGTTATGCTCAGTATCCTGCACTAAGCCAGTTTGATCATCCTCCTATAGTTGGTTTTCTTATAATTTTAACTACAGGTTTTTTAAGATACATGAGTGAGTTTTTTATCAGGCTTGGCCCGATAATTTTAGGTACATCATCGATCTATTTAATTTATCACATAACAAAAAAGCTTGTTAATGAAAGAGCCGGAATAATAGCAGCGTATATGGCTGCTGTTAATTTTTATATTCTTGTAATGTGCGGTTTGTTTATTTTACCGGATGCCCCGCTTTTATTTTTTTCGTTATTATCATTTAATTTTTTTGTAAATTATATATTTAAAGATCCGTCCAAAGCCCGGTCTGTAGATATTTTTCTGTCATTTCTGTTTTTCGGCTTAGCTGTATATTCAAAGTATACGGGACTTTGTTTAGGGTTCGGTGTTATACTTTATATTTTATTTTTTAACAGAAAATGGTTAACTAAACCCCATCTTTATATTGCATCAATCATACCTTTAATATTTATCGGGCTTATCGTTTACTGGAACTACATCAATGGCTTTCCAACTTTTAAGTTTCACAGTACAAGAGTTGACCTGATACCTGAACAGATTGAGATGAAGTTTTTTACAAGACAGCTTGGAGCGCAGTTCGGGTTGACTAACCCGCTGGTTTTTCTTTCTATAATCGCCGGTATTTTTTATTACTGCAAAAGAAAATTCATGGATAAAAATGCTTTTTGGCTTACATTTTTATGCGGTATTCCATTGAGCCTGGCAGTTTTTTATATATCGCTTGATCAGGGAACGCGGCCGCACTGGGCAGGTATGAGTTATGTTTTTTTAACAGTTATCGGTGCTGCTTTTCTTGACAGATTATTAAAGAATCTTAAAATTCCGGTTATAATAACTTATATAATTCTGGCGGTTATGATATATCCGGCAGGAGTTATTTTATGGAATTGGTATACTCCGAATCTTCAGGGTAAAAACGTTAAAGATACTGAATACGGCAGAAGAGGATGGCTAAAGGCTGTATATGGATGGGAAAAAGTTGCTGAAGCGTATGGAACATTTATAAAAGAGCATCCGCAATATAAAAATTATCCTCTTGTTTCGTATATATACAGAAATACTTCAGAATTAAATTACTATATTGCAAGACCTTATAATAAGAAAGTAATTACACTCGGAGATCTTAGGGAAGCTCATAAATATTACTGGATAAATAAAAAGTTAGGAGAATTAAAACCTCATTCAAATGCACTGTATGTGGCAATTTCTTCAAAATATCACAGACCGAATGAAACAAAGAATTTGATAAACTCTTATTTTAAAAAAGTTAAACTTCTTAAAAAAATTCCTATTTATTTACATGGGAGATTGGTTGAATATGCATTTATATATTTGATGGAGGATTTTGTTTCTCCGGAAGGACTGGTAAAGTCAGAAGACAAATATAGTTCATAATAAGATATAGAACAGGGGTTATGGCAGAAGTAACATTAGAAAAAATTAAAAAAATCTATCCTAACGGTTTTAAAGCGGTACACGGGGTGGATTTGAAAATAAATGAAGGCGAATTTATGGTATTGGTTGGGCCTTCTGGCTGTTCTAAATCGACTTGTCTGAGAATGATTGCCGGTCTTGAAGATATAAGCGGGGGCACAATAAAAATAGGAGATAAAACTGTAAATAACCTTGACCCCAAAGACCGTGATATAGCGATGGTATTTCAAAATTATGCTCTTTATCCTCATATGTCGGTATATGATAACATGGCTTTTGGTCTGAAACTCCAAAAACTACCAAAAAAACAAATCAAAGAACGGGTACTTGAAACTGCAAAAAAACTTGAAATAGAAAATCTGCTTGACAGAAAACCTAAAGTTTTGTCTGGAGGACAGAGACAGCGGGTTGCTATTGGTCGCGCGATAGTCAGAAAACCAAAAGTATTTCTTTTCGATGAACCACTGTCAAATCTCGATGCAAAGTTAAGGGTTGCGATGCGTGTAAGAATTAAACAGCTTCATAAACAGTTGCATGACGAAGGGCAGACAGCAACAATGGTATATGTGACTCATGACCAAGTTGAGGCCATGACGATGGGAGACAGGATATGTGTTCTCAAAGACGGTTATATAATGCAGGTAGATAAACCGTTGAATCTTTATAATTTTCCTGCAAATAAATTTGTGGCCGGGTTTATAGGTTCTCCGGCTATGAATATAAAAGAGGGTATTTTAAAAGTTGATGGAGAAAAGCTTAAGGCTGTAGTACAGGGAAAAGAATCGACAATACCTGAAAGTAAAACCTCACTAATAAAGAAAAAAACCGGTGTTTATGATATAAAAGAACTGGACGGCCGAAAAATATATTTGGGAATAAGGCCGGAGCATGTTGGCACTAAAGAAAATGAATCCGCTAAAAAAGAATATAAAAAAGGCGAAGTCGTAACAATGGAACAGATGGGAAATGAAGTGTACCTTTATTTCATGATTAATGATGAAAGGTTTGTTGCAAGAGTTTTTTCAGATAAAACGCACGGCCTTGAAATTGGAGATACAGAAGAGTTTTATTTTGAAATGAAAGACGCCCATATATTCGACTTCGAAAGCGAAGAAAACCTGACAGTTTAAAACTCCAAAGCGAAAAGAGGCAGTTCCAAATACAAACGTAACGATTGTCCGCAAATAGTAGTTGGTATGGTTTTTGACAATAACCGGATATTAATTGCCGATTTCACGATAAGTCCATATATATCAAACCCTTACATTTTTTTAAAATTAAAAACGTAGCCAGTAATAAAAAATTTATAATTTAAATAAAAGATTTGTAAAAAATTAATAATAATGCTATTAT
>JAIPJT010000033.1 GCA_021733985.1 Victivallales bacterium
AAATCTGCAATTTTACAGCTTGGTATAGTTAATCAGGCGCAGGATTCAAAAGGAGTGCAGCTGGGTTTGGTCAACTTGATGGATAACGGATTTCTTCCTATCTTCCCGTTTATCAATTTTGGTTTCAGTGAAAAAAAAGCAGAAATGTAAAGCTTACATATACTAAAAATTTAAATTCAAAAGGGCATTCAAAATGAATGCCTTTTTTTATCCATCACACCATACGGTATGACCTGTATCGAATGATAAAGTCGTAAATTATTAATCAATGTCATTGAATTATTAATAAATAATATATTGAAATCATCCATGAAACAAGTAACCTTTTTAGGTTGCCGTCTTTTGTATATAATATTTCACAAAAGCATTAATATCGGTTTTAAAGGAGTTCACCTGATGGAAGAGAAATTATTTGAGTTATTAAAAGAAAAGAATGATATTTTTACACCAAATCAGAAAAAAATAGCTGATTATCTGTATAAAAATCCTGATAAAGCTTCCTTTATGACGATAACAGGACTAAGTAATGTAACTTCGGTCAGCGAATCCACTATAACAAGGTTTTGTTCTGCTCTGGGGTTTAAAAAATACAGTCAGCTTCAGAAAGAACTGCAGAAACTTTTCCAGTTAAAGCTTTCAAGTGTCGACAGGTTCAAACTTATTGACAGATCTGAAAGCTCAAACCAGAAAGAAAAAATTAAAAAAATTTTCGAAGAAGACGTAAATATAATCAACCGACTCTATGAAACGCTTAACATCAAAACTTTTAATTTAATTGTAAGTCTTTTATCACAAAAAAACAAAGTCCTCATAACCGGCTGTGAAGCGTCCGCCTGTCTGGCAGAATATCTCGCATGCAACCTCAGAAAAATCCGGAAAAACGTTTTTCTTGTTACCGAAATTAACGACAAAATATATAATCAGTACGGTATTTATAAAGAAAATGCTGTTGTACTTGCTTTTGCCTTTCCGCGTTATCCAAGAAAAATAATCGAGTTTACGGAATTTCTACACACAAGAAAAACCGCTGTTATAGGTATCACGGACGGAATCACCTCCCCTCTGACAAATAAATGCGATTCGGTTGTTGTTGTCCCGATAGGCAAAACAGCATTTATTGACCCGTATGCCGCTGTTTTTACACTGCTGAACGCGATAAGTATTGAAGTCGCAAGGAAAAACCCTTCAAAAACACAAGACTCACTGGAAGATTTTGAGAAAATATCTGAACAGAATTCAACTTTCATTGGCCTTTAAATTAATTGCGGAGATCGGAAACTGCTCTAATATTTGCAAATCCTGCGGTTGTAAATTCTCCTTCTTAAAATATTAAATCCCGAACCTCGTCGTCAATATTCATTGTTCTTAGATCAGGATCAACCAGCAACCTTAGACCTTAGACCTTAGACCTTAGACTTTAGACTTTAGACTTTAGACTTTAGACTTTAGACCTTAGACCAGCAACCAGCAACCTTCAACCAGCAACCAGCAACCAGCAACCAGCAACCTTCAACTTTCAACTTTCAACTTTCAACCAGCAACTTTACACTTCCGACACCGCAAATTATATGAAAATAAATTTTCATTTTCAAGATACTAAGACTTGATTATTTTCATTTTAGTTTTCTTTTATAATTTATAAATACATTAAAAATTTATACTTACAAAATAGGGATTAAATCGATATAAATAATATTATGAATATCTAATATCATTTTTTGATATATTTATTAATTCACACAAAAAGGAGATTAGCAAAATGCCGGCAATTCTCGAGCAAATTTCAGAGGCTCTTATTGATGGTATGAGCAAAAAGGTTCAGGGACTTGTGAACAAGGCCGTTGAAGAGGGCATTGATCCGAAATCAATTATAAACGACTCTCTTCTTGTCGGAATGAGTGAAGTGGCGGATCTTTTTCAGGAAGGTGAAATGTTCGTTCCTGAAGTTCTGGTTGCAGCAAAAGCAATGAATAAGGGTATGGAAATCCTAAAACCCATGATTACTGAAGATGATTTGGAAAAAGCCGGAAAGGTAATCATGTGTACAGTCAAAGGCGATCTTCATGACATAGGAAAAAAACTTGTTACTATGATGCTTGAAGGTGCCGGCTATGAAGTAAAAGACCTGGGTGTTGACGTAACACCTGAAAAAATTGTGGAAGTTTCAAAAGATTATAAGCCGGACATAGTCGGAATGTCTGCTATGCTGACAACTACTATGGTCTCGATGAGAGATTCTGTTTCAGCACTGGAAGAAGCCGGGCTGGGAGACACGGTAGTAATGGTTGGAGGCGCTCCGGTATCAGAGAAATTCGCAAACGAAATAGGTGCCCATTATGCCGGTGATGCCTCAACAGCTGTAAAGCTCGCAAATAAACTGGTATCAAAATAAGTATTAAAGTAAGATATTTTAGAATTAGTAAACGTAGAAAACAACATAAAGGTAGGAACAATGAGTAAAAAGAATGCCTTTCCCGGAGGTTTGACCGGCGGTCAATACACAGCAATTTCAGATTCGGATGCGAAAAAAATTCACAATGCATCAATGAAAGTATTCGAAATTTCCGGGATTCAGGTTAATGATGAAACGGCATTGAAAATATTTCACGACCATGGCGCAGAAGTTGACTTCAAAAGAAAAATTGTTAAAGCTGATGAGAACTGGGTTCTTGACAAAATTAAAACAGCTCCTTCATCTGTAAAACTCTGCGGCAGGGAAGAAAAAAACGATTTAGACCTAACCAAAAAGAAAGTTTACATCGGGACCGGCGGAACAGCAACAAATATACTTGACCTGAAAACCGGTCAAAGACGTCCATCAACTTTAAATGACGTGCAGAATACCGCAAAATTAGTTGATGCTCTCAATAATATACATTTCCTCGTCATTCCATGTTACCCGAACGAGCTTGACAAAAAGAATGTCGATGTAAACCGGTTTTATGCTGCAATACGAAATACCTCCAAACATGTAATGGGCGGGGTTTACAGCCCGGAGGGCATAAAAAACATAGCAAATTATGCCGCAAAAATAGCAGGCAGCAAAGAAGCTCTGCTTAGAAATCCATTTATTTCATTCATTACATGTATAATGAGTCCGTTGGTAATGGACAGGGATTATACCGAAATGATGATAACTGCAGTGGAAACCGGTCTGCCTCTGGCAACGCCCACAGCCCCTATGTCAGGGACTACTGCTCCGGCTTCACTTGCAGGAACACTTGTACAAATGAATGTTGAATCTTTATCAGGGGTTATTCTTACACAGCTTCTCAATCCGGGACACCCTGTACTTTACAGCTGTGTTCCAACCACTTCAGACCTCAGAAAAGGCAATTTCTGTTTCGGTTCCATAGAAATGGGAATGATGAACGCAGCATGCGCAGAACTTTCAAAATTCTATAATATTCCTACTTATGTAACAGCCGGGGTCAATGAGTCTAAACTACCCGATATGCAGTCTGGATACGAAGGCATGGCCACTTCCCTGCTGTGCTGCCTGTCAGGCTGCAATTATATCCATGACGCTGCCGGCCTGATAGATTCAGGTATGACAGTTTCATATGCTCAGTATGTAGCTGATGATGATATACTCGGTATGTGTATGCGTGCTGTAAAAGGAATTGAAGTTAACGAAAAATCACTCGCAGTCGATGTAATAAACCGTGTCGGTCCAGGCGGAAATTATTTATTTGATCCTCATGTAACCGATTATATGGAAACAGAATTTTTCTACAACAGAGTTTCGGACAGAAAAGCATATGGAAGCTGGTACTCGGAAGGTGCTCTGGATACAAGACAGCGCGCTCTTGAAAGAGCTAAAAAACTTCTTGAAACCCATAAGCCTTTACCGATAGATAAAACTGTTGAAAATGAAATAATAAAGACAATTCCCGGAATGGTAAAAGAATGGGATTAAAATAAAAGGATATCAAAATGTCTGAAAACAAAATGGTTATTCCCCTTTTGGGTGCACCGGGTACTGAGTTGACCGATACATCTCTGAAACAGAACCTGACTGATTCAAAGATTCAGACAGATTCTGTTCTTGAACTTTATGAAAGATTCAAACCTGATGCAATGCTTCCGTTTATGGATCTAACTGTAGAAGCCGAAGCTCTGGGCCTGGAGTTGAAGTTTCCGGAAAACGACAATCCTGCGATAAAATTTCATCCTGTACAAAACAGAGAGGACTTTGAACGTATTAAGGATAACTGGAATGGTATTTCCGGACGTATGCCGGTATATATTGATGTTGTTAAAAACATGAAGGCCCGGCTTCCCGAAGAAGTCAAAAAGTATGCTTACGTCATCGGACCTATCACACTCGCAGGAGAACTGATGGGAGTGGCAGAGGCAGCCGAAGCTACAATAGAACAGCCTGAACTCATTTCAGAAATACTTGATTTCTCAGTCGAAGTAATTTCTGAATATTCGAATGCGCTTTTTGATGCCGGTGCCGACGCACTGTGTGTTCTGGAACCGACAGCAGTACTCCTTTCACCGAGAAGCTATAAAAAGAATTCTCAGCGCCCATTTAAAAACCTGGCTGGAAAAGTAGGCGGCAGGCCTTTAATACTCCATGTTTGCGGTGATACTCAATATATTCTAAAAGGTATGTGCGACAGTGGTGCTGCGGGCTTAAGCCTTGATACACCGATGAATTTTCCTGAAATCGCGAAAAAAATACCTGAAGAAATTATGCTTATCGGCAACATTGATCCTGTTGGAATAATTCTGGAATCCAAACCGGAAGAAGTAGAAAAGACCACCCTTGATTTTGTAAAACAAATGAAAGGAGTTGACAATTTTGTATTAAGTACAGGATGTGATATTCCGTTACGGGCACCAATGGAAAACCTCGAAGCTTTTATGAAAGTCGGTAAAATGTGGAAAAAAGGAAAAGTTTAAATAATATTTTTAATTTTAAAGACCACCATACAGGGAGGTATATAAAAGATGAGAAAAAGAAGGAATAGAAACGTTAAGGCCCCGCATGAATTCCCCGGGCTTAAATCTTCACTGTACCGGCCTTTGAGCGAAAACGGTGCTAAACAGATAGCTGACAGTGTATTTGAAGTTCTCGAAAAAGGCGGAGTGGCTGTTTTTTCAAAAACCGCCAGAGATGCATATAAAAAAGCCGGGGCAGTACTGGTCCCGGACTCGAACATAGTAAAACTGCCGAGAAGTTTTGTCGAAGACTGTATTGCATCCAATCCATCTTCGCTTACTCTTGCATCAAGAGACGGAAAAAATAACTGCTGCCTTGAAAGCAACCGTGTACATTACGGAACAGGCGGCACTGCAATTAAGGTCCTTGATCCTGATACCGGTGAATGCCGCTCGTCCGAGACAAAAGATGTTATACTTAATGCCAAGATGGTTAACAACCTGGATAATATCCACATTTTTACAATTAACGTATTTCCGAATGAAATAGAAAACCAGGATAACATCGATGTAAACAGATTCTTTAATGCTCTTGACAATACTACCAAACATGTAATGGGCGGTATTTACTCTATGAACGGTGTAAAAAAAGTTGTTGAAATGGCTGAAATGGTTGCCGGCGGAAAAGAAGAATTAAAGCATAATCCATTCGTCTCTTTTATTACACTTATAATAAGCCCTTTTAAAATCGATGATACATATGGAGAAATGACCTGCTATCTTGCAGAAAAAGGCCTTCCCGTTGTTGTACCTACCGAACCCGTTTGCGGAACTACAGCCCCGATAACTCTTGCAGGTAATGTTTTAACTCATATAGCTGAAACAGTCGCCGGAATAACACTTGTTCAGACAATTAATAAAGGCGCTCCGGGGATATGCGGAAGCGTAGGCACAATACCGCATCTTACAACAATGGACCACTGCGCAGGCGGTATTGAACGCGGAATGATTAATGCCGCTGTATCTCAGATGGCTCAGCATTTCGAAATTCCATTCTATGGTACCGGAGGCACTTCTGACGCAAAAACAGTCGGTGTTCAGTCTACATATGAAAGCGCAATGTCATCATTGATTCTTGCAATGAGCGGTGCAAACTACATCCATGATATTGCCGGCCTGATGGAAATGGATATGACAGTTGCATATGATAAACTCGTTATTGACAATGAGATTCTCGGCCGCTGTCAGAGGGTTCTTCGCGGAATAGAAGTGAATGACGAAACTCTCGGGGTTGAACTAATGATAAAAAAAGGCCCTGACCAGGACTATCTTATGGAAGACCATACAATGAAATATCTACGTACAGAATTCTGTAAACCGCAAATCACCAATATTGATAAAAGAGAAGACTTCAATCCTGAAGAAGACGCACACCGGAGAGCAAAAGAAAAAGTCCGGCAGATCCGAAATATGGACATCCCGAGCTGTCTACCGTCTGATATCAGAGAAAAAATACTTAGTAAATATCCAGAAATAAAAACAGAATAAAACTTATCTATTCACATTTTTATAAATTGTCTTACGTATTGGGGCCCGGATAGCAAAATATACACACTCCGATTGATTTTGCTTAGTCTACGGAACCATCTGTCTTCTATTGAAGCTACGCCAATACACCGGAGGACTGGTTCCCTCCACCACGAATTCTGTATTTTGTGGAGGAAATCAATCCTTCTGTGTCGGCCATAGTACAGCAACTTCTGTACGACGGCTGATAATTCCGAAAGTTTAATCCTTAATTCAATGACATTGACTGCATACCGGTCATTCGACGGCAGTAAACATGCAGTTGAAAATCTATAAAAATAAGATACTTGAAAACTTTGAAAGGCTCAAATACATAATTTGGGTTTAAAGCAGCTCTTTATCTCTATTTAAATGTTTTTCATATATCTGAGCAAGACCGCCGGTAGAAGTTTCTCTATACAAAGCAGGAAGTGCTTTACCTGTTTCATACATAACCTGAATGCAGTCATCAAACGAAATTCTGTGTGAACCGTCTGATCGCATAGCAAAATTGGCACAGATCATAGCACTCGCCGCGGCATGCGCGTTTCTTTCTATACAGGGAATCTGAACAAGCCCTCTCACAGGGTCACAGGTAAGTCCCAGATGATGTTCCAGCCCCACTTCCGCAGCATATTCAATCTGTCTCGGAGAACCGCCTAAAATCTGTGTAACTGCAGCTGCAGCCATTGCGCATGCAACACCGATTTCGCCCTGGCAGCCTACAACAGAACCGGCTATTGAGGCGTTTTTCTTAACAATATTACCTATCAGCCCGGCGGTGGCCAGTGCGCGGAGAACTTCATTAACACTGCACTGAACCAGTTCATGCCTTAAAAGATAAAGAGAAGCAGGAACAACACCGCTGGAACCGCATGTAGGAGCGGTCACTACTACACCTCCACATGCATTTTCTTCAGCTACAGCATATGCATATGAAGCCAGCAGAGTATTGACTTTACAAAAACCTGTAAACATTTTGCTTTTTCTATTGAATGATGATGCTTTCCTGTAAAGCCCCAGGCCGCCTGGAATTATCCCTCCGGTTTCAAGACCGGCTGTAATGGAACTTACCATGGCAGTTCTTACTTCTTCAAGATAATCCCAGATTTCACTCCCCTCAACTTCCTCAACACAGCCCCAGACAGGTGCACCGGTTTTATTACAGTGTTCAAGAATATCGTCCATATTATTCCATTGATAAACCTCTTCCAGACCTCCATCACTGGATAAAGCACCGCCGCCGATACTCGCATCCCTGTAACTATTAATAATTTTCCCGTTCTGATCCAGCGCTTCAAACAGTAAACTGCACGGCTGGTTATTCGGCTCTTCATCGGATTTCCAGATAAACTCAACTTTTTTAGGTGACAGTTTTTTTCTTATTGCTTCATCAGTTAAATGCCCCTTCCCTGTTGCCGCAAGGCTACCAAAAAGTGTAACCCTGAAACTTTCAGCTTCAGGTGCGTTTTTCAGGGCTATACTCGCCGCCCTGGCAGGTCCCATAGTATGACTGCTGGACGGGCCGTGACCTATCTTGAATAAATTTCTAATCGATTTCACTTTTTCTCCTAAATTATTTATATGATATTAAATTTTTCTTCAGCTTTAATACAAAAAGGATTTTTTATCTTCTTGTACCCAAAACGATTTGGTTTATTTATCCGTATCGAATAATATGGTCGAAAAATAAAGTGCAGTTCCAGGTACATTTACGAAGAACAAAAACCATAAAACCGCATACACTTGTGTATAATTCGTAAAAACCTTAATTCGACAGCTCTGATGTATAAATATAAATCAGTTACTCTAAATAAGCAATACTTTATTAATTTAAAATTCAGAATGTTAATAAAAAACATGTAGCATGAATCCTGAGTTTACACTATAATAATCAAATAATTTTCTTTTAATTTTAAAAAAAACATGAAAGGCAAGTTATGGAAAAACAAAGACTCTCAATCCTCAAAATCATTAATATGAGTATCGGTTTTATGGGAATCCAGTTCGGCTGGGGGCTTCAAATGGCCAACATGAGTGCAATTTATTCATATCTGGGAGCCAAACCTGACCAAATTCCGATATTATGGCTTGCCGCACCGTTGACCGGGTTAATCGTACAACCTATAATTGGTCAAATGAGTGATAATACCTGGTGCAGGCTCGGAAGAAGACGCCCGTATTTTTTAATCGGGGCAATTTTAGCTTCAATTGCACTCTTCGGAATGCCTTATTCAGGTACATTGATCATGGCAGCAAGTTTTCTCTGGATTCTTGACACTTCGGTAAATATCAGCATGGAACCGTTCAGAGCTTTTGTCGCCGATTTACTGCCTGAAGACCAGAGAACACTCGGTTATTCCGTGCAGACTCTTTTCGTTTCCGTCGGTGCTGTTACTGCCTCAGCTTTTCCGTGGCTGCTTACAAATGTCTTTCATTTCGGAGCACATCAGACTAATGTCGGTGCTTCAGGAGCAGCAACCCTCCACTCAATGAGTCCAGCGCATCACACATATATTTATAATTTATTTCATGAAGCATTTGCGAATAAGCTCCCTTATATAATTAAATTTTCTTTCCATTTCGGAGCGGTTATATTTATTGTATGCGTGCTCTATACAATCTTTACTGTAAAAGAAAATCCTCCTGCAGATATGGAGGCTTTCAGAAAGCTGAAAGAAAAAGCGGCCGGTTTAGGCAGTTTTTTCAAAGAAATCGGCTCCGGTATTGTTAATATGCCTGAAACTATGCGTAAATTAGCATGGGTTCAGTTCTTTACATGGATGGGGCTTTTCCTGATGTGGATTTATTTCGGAATAGCCGTAGGCCATTTATTCGGGAAAACCGGTTCGGAAGCATATCTCAATGGAGTAGAATGGGCCGGAATGTGTTTTGCCTGCTATAACCTTGTGTCTCTTATATACTCATTTCTTATGCCGGGAATTGCCAAGAAAATCACCCGTAAATGGACGCATATAATAAGTCTTCTTATCGGTTCTGTGTGTATGATAGCCGTTCTTTTCCCAAGTACCGGCGGAAGCATATTGTTCCTAAAAATATTTACAATTTCTCTGATGGTCGGTATCGGTATTGCCTGGGGAAGCACTTTAACTATGCCGTATGCAATTCTCTCTTCCCACATTCCTGAGAAGAAAATGGGATTTTATATGGGAGTATTCAACTTCTTTATAACTATACCGCAGATAATTTCAGCTGTGGGTTTTGGATGGCTCATGCTTCATCTCTTCAACAATAATCGTCAGTGGGGAGTAGCCTGCGGAGGTATCTGCTGGATTATTGCCGCAATTATGATGTTGAGAATTAAAGAAAGTAAAAAATAAATTCTGTTATGAAAATTGTCTTTAAAATTAACTACAGAACTTACCCGGGAAAAGATGTATACATTACCGGCTCATTACCTGAGTTAGGTAAATGGCAAACAGAAAATGCCGTCAGGATGCATTGCACCAATGGAGAAGACTGGATAGCTGATATCGAATTACAGCATTCGGAGACTGCCGATTTTGAATATTATTATTTTATATCCGGAAATGACTTGAGAAACATTCTGCCGGAGGAAGGTCATAAAAGGAAACTTTTAATTCATGATAAAAAGTTCGATATTTTAGAAATTGACGATTTATGGCAGACCCAGTCTGATTTCAATAAAAAAAACCTTTTATTCAAAACAGCATTTAAAAATGTCATTTTTGCCCGCAGGGACAAAGCTTCAATAAAAGGATCTATCAAATCCGGCAGTTCCCCGTTTAAAGTAAGTTTTCAGGTAAAAGTACCTAAACTGGACCCTGAACATGAAGTCTGCCTTTTAGGCGACAAAACAGAAATCGGTGAATGGGATATAGAAAAACCGCAAAAAATGCATTACACCGGCTCTTCCGTCTGGGAAACTTCTGTAGACTTTGACAGTATAGACAAGACAGTTTTCTATAAATACGGCATTTTCAGCAAAAAAGAGAAAAAAGTAATAGAGCTTGAAACAGATAAAAACAGAGCTGTAACTGTTCCAAAACTTAATAAAACAAAAATATCAGCTCTAAGGATTGACGGCTGTTTCAGGTATCATGATTTTGAATGGCACGGCGCCGGTGCAGCAATACCCGTTTTTTCCCTCAGGAGCAAAAACGGGATGGGCGTCGGCGAGTTCCCGGATCTGAAATTATTAGTGGACTGGTGTGTCAGAACCGGTATCAGAATGATACAAATCCTGCCTGTAAACGATACTATTCACACCCATTCCTGGGCTGACTCTTATCCATACTCCGGCATATCAGTATTTGCGCTTCACCCGATCTACCTGAATATACAAAAAATGCTCCCCTCTTCTTCCAAAATACAGATGGAAAAAATAGAAAAGGATATCGAAAAATTAAATAATGAAAAGGTCCTGGACTATGAGCGGGTAATAAAAATTAAGTCCCGTTACTTTAAAGAGATTTATCATGACACAAAAAACACTTTTCTGGAAAGCAGTGAATTCAAAACTTTTTTCCAGAACAATAAACACTGGCTTATACCGTATGCGGCGTTTTGCCACTTAAGAGATTATTATGGTACTTACAACTATAATAAATGGGAAGTCTACAGCACTTTCAATGAAACATTAATAAAAAAGCTTGTCGATCCCGGCAATGATTATTATGATGACATTGCAATCCATTACTTTATACAGTTTCACCTTCATAAACAGCTTATGGAGGCCGCTGATTATGCACGAAAAAACAGGATAGTTCTGAAAGGCGACATCCCGATAGGTATAAATAGATACAGTATTGAAACATGGACAAAACCGGAGTTATTCCACCTGGACGGACAGGCAGGCGCGCCCCCGGACGATTTTTCTGTCGACGGCCAAAACTGGGGATTCCCGACCTATAACTGGGAGAAAATGCAGGAAAACGGATTTCAATGGTGGAGAGACCGCCTGAAACAGCTTTCAAAATATTTTGACGCGTTCAGAATTGACCACATATTAGGTTTTTTCAGGATATGGGAAGTACCGTCGCATGCAGTTACAGGACTCCTTGGATATTTCAGGCCTGCATTACCTTTTCATATTTCGGAACTTGAATCCCTGAATATCGGCTTCAACAGGGAGAGATTCTGCAAACCGTATATTACTGAAAAAAATCTTATATCCAAATATGGTAAAAAAGAGGCCGAACATTTAATAAACAACTACCTTAATGAATATAAAAAGGGCTTTTATGAACTCAGACCGGAATATGATACACAGAAAAAAGTAAAAGAAAAATTTAAAATTTCCGCCGGTTCTGATAAATATACAGAATCAGAAAATGAAAAAATAAAAAAACAGCTTTACTCCCTTCTTTCAGAAGTACTGTTTATAGAAGATAAAGATGAAAAAGACTGTTTCCACCCAAGGATTACTATACATAAGACTGATTCTTATAATGATTTAGATAACTTTGCAAAAGAACAGGTTTACAGCCTTTATATAGAATATTATTATAATCGGCAGGAAAAACTGTGGGAAGAACAGGCAATGATCAAACTTCCCGCCCTTTTACGTGCCACTGATATGCTGATCTGCGGCGAAGACCTGGGGATGATCCCTGAATGCGTTCCGAGAGTAATAAATAAGCTTGGAATCCTCAGCCTCAGAATCCAGAGAATGCCTAAAGAGGAGTGGCTCGACTTCGGAATACCAAAAGAATATCCTTATATGGCAGTATGCGCAACTTCATGCCACGATATGTCCACCTTAAGAGGCTGGTGGGAAGAAGACGGATCAGTCAGACAGAAATTCTTTAATAACATTCTAAACAGACAGGGAGAGGCTCCACCCTTCTGTGAACCGTGGATATGTGATGAAATAATAATGCAGCACTTACATTCACCCTGTATGTGGGCAGTTTTCCCTGTTCAGGACTTAATTGCAACCAATACAAAAATCCGAAGAAAATTTCCCGATGAAGAAAAAATAAACGATCCTTCTAATCCCGACAACCGCTGGGAATACAGATTACACTTACCGCTTGAGGTTTTAATAGAAGAAGAAGAGCTTAACAATCATTTAAGAACTATGCTGGTTAATTCCGGAAGATAAATAAATTACAAAAATATATCAAAAAAAAACAGGATGAATACACCTCCTGTCTTGGCCTGAATGTAAAAAAATGACTATCAGAGCTAAAATAATGAGTACAATGCTGCTAACTGTAGCAGCTCTGTCGCTCATTATATCAGTCTCAGTGTACTATTTTGCAAAAGAAGTCCAGCTTAGTAATATTGATAAAAAACTGTTGAGATGGGCAAATTACTCTAAGACCACTCTGCCGGACAATTTTCATGACAGAATCGTAAACAAAACGACAGTTTCAAAAAAACAGTTTGATAAAATTGTAGCACGGAACAATCAACGCTGTCTTGAAATGGACCTTCAGTACCTCTGGAGTGTACTAGTTTTAGATCCTGATACAATAGTTTTTACAACTTCGACTTCTCCTTTAAAAGACATTTCCCAAAATGATTATGCTGAATTCTTTGAAGTCCACAGTGATCCCGAAGCTTTTGAAACAGCGCTTAAAGCCATGAAGCCGGTCTTCAGTACCTTTCATAATAAATGGGGCTACGGAAGAATGGTACTTGTCCCTGAATATGACTCAAAAGGCAGAGTCTTCATGTTTGGTGCAAGCGTAAGTATAGACAGTATACTGGCAAAACAGAAGAAAATAGCTTTTTCTGCGCTTGGGATAAGTTTTGGTATTTTACTGCTGGGATTTATCTACAGTTTACTCTTATCCAGTTTTTTTTCCAAGCCAATAGTTAAACTTAGTAATATGGCCGACTATATCTCCCGGGGTCATTTTGACTGTACTCTCGAACTCAAGGGAGCAAACGAACTGGTTAAGCTTTCCCGTACAATTAATAAAATGACTATGACTATTAAAAAAAATATTCAGGAGCTTAAAGAAAGTGAACTTGAAGGTAAACAATATAAACGAATGCTCGATTACACAGAAGATGGTATTTTTTCGTACAAACTTAAGGACGGGCAAATATTAAATGCAAACAGAGGTTTTATCAAAATATTTGATTTAAACTGTGATCCGGAAGATTTAGCCGGAAAAAATATAAATGAACAATTTTTTAATATAGAAAATACCGACCTGGTAAATGAAACGATAAAAAAGGAAAAAAGAGTCCATAATTATGAACTCCATTTTAAAACTTTAAAAGGTGAGGTCCGCTGGGTAGTGTATGATTCATTCGTGGTGACTAATAAGGATACACATGAACAGATAGCAGAAGCAAAGATAAGAGATATTACTGCTCAGAAGAAACTGGAAAATGAGAAAAATACAACTCTAAAATTCTTAAATTTAATTAATAAAAGCAGAAGCCTTAAAGAACTTATCAGTTTCGCTGCTGATTTCATACAGGAGGAGAGCGGCTGCGGAGCAATCGGGATACGGCTGAAAAAAGATGAAGACTATCCATATTTCGAATACAGAGGTTTTGCCGATGAATTCATACTTATTGAAAACTCTCTGTGCAGTAAAAACGGTGAAGGAGAAATAAAAAGAGACTTAAAGGGGAATCCCGTATTAGAATGTATGTGCGGTAATGTTATCTGCGGACGCTTTGACCCATCTAAACCTTTCTTCACCAAAAATGGCAGTTTCTGGTCTAATTGTATCGCTGAACTCCCGGATTCGACTATAGAAGAAAACAGAAAGGCTAACATGCGGAATAGATGCAAAGGTGAACAATATAATTCAATAGCTCTTATACCTTTAACAACCGGCAATAAAATATTCGGGTTATTACAGTTAAATGATATACGTAAAGGGATGTTTACTTTGGAAAAAATTACTCTGTACGAAAATTTATCAGGATACCTCGGTGTAGCTGCAGCAAAATTTGAAGCTGAAGAAGAACTCGAAAAATACCGCGATCATCTGGAAAAACTTATTGCAGAGAGGACCGAACAGCTTAATAAACAAAAAGAGCGTCTACTGCTCGCCGAACAAATAGCTCACGTAGGAAGTTTCGAATGGAACATTCGGACAAACTCTTTCCACATGACACCTGAACTCAAAAGAATATACGGCATAGAAGCCGAGGAATGCAAAGAGACCCGTGAAGCCTGGGAAAAGTTAATATACCCTCATGACAGGGCATATGTAAACAACTTAACAGAGCAGTTATTTCAAACAGGAGCACAGGCTGAAGGAGAATGGAGAATAACCCGGGCCGATGGAAATATACGCTGGATATTGGGTCGTTTTGAGATATTCAGAGATGAGTCAGGCCGCCCTCTTTTTCTGTCGGGAGTAAATTTTGATATAACTCAACGCAAACATAATGAACAAATCATCAGAACAACACAGGAGAAACTGCGTAATTCGGAAAAATTTGCAGCACTGGGAAAACTTGCGAGCATAGTAGCTCATGAATTGAGAAATCCACTGGCCGTTATTAAAGGTTCAGTTTATTATTTAAAGCTTAAATTAAAAGATCACATAATTGATGAAAAGATAAAAAAATATATTGGTATTATCAGTAAAGAAGTTGATGCTTCAAACAGGATCATCACTAATGTCCTTACATACGGACGAATAAAAGAACCGGATATGATAAAATTCGAACTTAATAATTTGATTGTCAGAATAATATCAACAGCTGCTCTACCGGAAAATATTGATGTCAGCTTAAATCTTAAACCCGGCCTTCCGGATATCATAGCTGATCCGCTGCATATAGAACAGCTCCTGTCCAACCTGATAATGAATTCTGTTGAGGCTATGCCCAACGGAGGTAAACTGACAGTATCTACATACTGTATTGACGATAATTTTAAGATTATTGTGAGGGACACGGGGTCAGGAATAAAAAAAGAAGACCATTCTAAAATATTCGATATGGATTACTCCACTAAACAGACCGGTATGGGACTGGGATTAGCCATATGTCAAGCCGTAGTGAAATTTCACAGCGGGAATATAAATATCAAATCAGAAGTTAATAAAGGTGCTGAAATTATTATAAGCCTCCCTGTTAAAAATAAGGTAATTTAACTATGAATAAACAGAAAATTCTCGTTGTTGACGACAATGAAGCTTTTGCAGGTTGTATTAAAGATATAGTAGAAGCAAAAGGTTATGAATCAGCAACTGCTTCCGGCGGCAGTGAAGCTTTGGAAAAAGTAAAAAATGGTTTCTCAGGTATAGTTATCATGGATATTAAAATGCCCGTTTTAAACGGCGTGGAAACTCTTAAAAAAATGAAAAAGGTCAAACCTGATATCTGTGTTATACTGATGACCGGTTTTTCTGTTGAGGACCTTATCAAAGACGCACTGGAAGAGGGAGCGTTCGGGATACTGTATAAGCCTCTCGACTTCAATAAACTTATCGGAATGATTGAGATGGTTAAAAACGGCGGTATTATAATGATAACTGACAACCAGCCGCAAATACATTTAACCCTAAAAAATACTTTTGAGAAAAAAGGTTACAGTGTATTTTTAGCAGAAAGTTCTGAAAAGGCCATAGAAATAGCGAAAGAAAAAATCAAAAGCATAATCATACTCGACATGAAACTGCCGCCGTTAAACGGACTGGAAACATACCTTGAAATAAAAAAACTGAACCCGCAGACTATTCTAATTTTACTGATAGAAAGTCAGGAAACGAAAAATAAAGCCGACTCAATTCTTAATAAAAATGCTTATTTCTGCCTTCATAAACCTTTTGACCCGGAAGAAGCACTCAGAATAGTTGAAGAAATTGTTGAAAAGAAGCAAAAGCAGAATTGAAATTCTTTTTAACAAAATAATACACCAAACCTTGGATTTCAATTCGAAATACGCCCGGTCTACAGCTTAGTTGCCTGCTTCACTCCGACATTTTTCATTTGTTGCAGCTTCCACTTTTATAAAAGCTTTTACGACTTCAGGATCAAAATGTTTTCCTGATTCACTTCTAATTTCTTTTATAGCCTGTTCTTTTGTCCAGGCATTCTTATAAGGGCGTTCAGAAATAAGGGCATCATACACATCCGAAAGGGCTACTATTCTTGCGGCCAACGGGATCTCCCCGCCCTTTAAACCTTCCGGATACCCTTTCCCGTTCCACTTTTCATGATGATATAATGCAATTCCTCTTGCCTGCCTGAACCATTTATCTTCTCCGATAATTTTTGCGCCTATTGTAGAATGCTGCTTCATTAATTCGAATTCTTCCACAGACAATTTCCCTTTTTTTAATAGAATTGAGTCCGGTATCCCTATTTTTCCAATATCATGCAGTGAACTGTCCATTCTAATTCTCTCTGCTTCATCTGGTTCTATCCCTAATTTTAATGAGATTTTTTTAGTTAAATTACCGATTCTATTGATATGCTCTCCTGTATCCCTGTCTCTGTATTCAGATGCAACAGCAAGCATATACATAGCATGTCTATTGGCTTTTATTATTTCATCTTCTCTGTTTTTCTTCTCGGTTACATCTCTTACGGATGCTACAAGCCCTATCGGCTTTCCCTGTTCATCAATTACAATACCTCCTATAGTCGCCCCTATAAACGTTTTTCCGTTCTTTTTCCGGTAAAGAACTTCATAACTTTTATAAGAAACTACCGCATTGGGGTTATATCTTTTTTTGCCCTGTTCAACAAAATCTTTCTTATTATGATAAAGCATGCTCGTTTTATTGCCGTAAACTTCTTTTTCCGTATAGCCGTACAGTTTTATAAAAGCAGTATTAACCTTTGTTATTCTTCTATCTAAATCAGCAAATATAAGAGCATCAGGTGAAGCCTTTAATAATTCCTCAAGTTCAGAACTTTTTTTCCGGAGCTTATTACTGCTTATACTTAATTCAACCTGCCTTCCAATCAGTTTGGCTGCAAGCTTTAACTTATCCTTCGCCAATTCTATTAAAAAGTCCGGACGGGGTTTATAGTTTTCCGCCTGCTTTTTAAGCTTTGAAACTTTTACATTGAATTTTTTAGCAAGTGAGGTTAATTCTTTTTCGTCAGACGGCGGGTCGCCATATCCAATATTTATTACTCCGGCTACCTTTCCGTTAACAAATATCGGTTCAGCATAAAGATTTAGCCCGCCCACACATTCAATATCAACAGGCTTTTCTGTCCTAATGCATATTTCAGCATTTTCATGCCAGCAGCATTCATGGCATAGCCATTTACCGCACTTTAAAACTTCTCGGTTATCAATATCACCGCAGAGTTTTCTCGATGCTTTGTCGAGAAAGCGGCACCACTCTGATGCAAGAATCCCAAAAGCATAATCACCGTTTTTCTCATAAACAGCAAGGGAAGTATCAAGAAACTTTAGTACCTCCTTAGCAATGTCTTTAAAAACCTCTTTATCTATATTGTTTTTCAATATCCCATCGGAATTCAGTTCTGTTACATCACCGTAATATGGCTGGTAGTCATCTGCATCAGTAACAGGCTCTTTTTTTTCAAAAAGCCAGCTGTATTTCTCGAAATATGATTTTTTATTCATTTATAATGGTCTTAATGTTATTGCATTCTAATGCTGTTACTGCAAAGTGTTTTATAAAAGCAATATTTTTGCTTCACTGGTATAAACACTGCTGCCTTAAAAAAACAAGTATTACATGTTTACCATATTTTACTAAAAATTTGAAGCTCAATATATTATAGAGAATAAAATAACAATATTCAACAGTTATAAAATCTAATTACTGAAGTTTCCGATTACATATTCTGTCTATAATAAATATTATAATTGTTCGAATTGAATGCGAAGGATGGTGGCAAGGGGCAGAATCGAACTGCCGACACAAGGATTTTCAGTCCTCTGCTCTACCGACTGAGCTACCTCGCCGTTTTGTCTGTTTTATGAAGAAATGTTAATAAACAATCAAAATGGAAATCTTCAAGTCTGTTTTCAATAAATTAACAAAAAAATCTTTTTTCTATTACCTTACGGCACCGCCCTTCGTTGCATTTTCTGTAACAGGAAGCACATACGGCTTCTGTGTTAGTGGATTCTTCTCTACAATAACTACAGTTTCATAAACTTCTTCTATGTTTTTATATGTCAATACCTGTTCCGGAGGTCCTGTCTGAAAGACTTCACCCTTCTTCAGCATTAGGAGTTTTGAGCAGTATTCAGCGGCCATATTTAAGTCATGGATAACAAGTACCACAGTCAGCTGCAGTTCTCTGTTAAGACGTTTAATTAAATCAAGTATTTTTACCTGATGTGTTATATCAAGATGTGAAGTAGGCTCATCAAGTAAAAGCAGAACCGGCTGCTGGACAAGTGCTCTCGCAACCTGGGCTCTCTGACGTTCACCGCCGCTGATCTCGGACATCATTTTATTCTTATACGGCATAACATCAGTCATTTTCATATATTCACCGGCAATATATTTATCCTGATTTTTTTCAAAAAACTGAAACTTATCATAGTACGGCATTCTTCCCATTAGGACATATTCAGATACATTTATCAGCACCGGTTCAATATTCTGAGTTACTACAGCTATTCTTTTTGCAATTTCCTTTGAGGTCAGGCTGGATAAATTGTCCTTCTGAACAAATATATTGCCTCTTGAAGGTTTCAGTAACCCGGTTACAGTTCTTAATAGTGTAGTCTTTCCGGAACCGTTAGGACCGATTATTCCAACTAAATCACCTTTATTTGCGGAGAAATTTATATTGTTTATAATATTTTCATCTTTATAACCGGATGACAGATTTTCGACTTTTAATATTTCAGTCATTATAAATCCACCTTCCTTTTGTTTATAGCATAAATAAAGATTGAACCACCGATAATCCCGGTTATTACACCGACAGGCAGCTCCAGAGGGGTTATAACTGTTCTGGCCAGAGTATCACAGGCAACTAAAAATACAGCTCCAGCAAGGAATGAACCTATAAGCAGAAACCTATGGTCAGGCCCCATAAAAGTTCTAATTATATGGGGAACAACTAAACCGACGAAACCGATAATCCCGGCAACCGAAACGCTCAAACCTGTAAGAAGCGAGGCGATAACAAAAATCCATTTTTTTGTCCTTTCCGTATTAACACCTATGTGTGCAGCCTCTTCTTCACCTATAAGAAAGGCATTCAGGTCCATACAGAAAATGTATGAAGAAATAAGCCCGAGGACAGCAACCGCAAAAATTAAGAAAATCAGGTTTTTATTTGTCTCGCTGAGTGACCCCATGGTCCAGAACACTATATTATGCAGTTGCTCATTTTTTGCCATTGCCATCATAAGCATAACAGCAGATGAACATATAAAACTTATCATAACACCTGTAAGAAGCAGATTATTTATTCTCATACCCCCATTTCTGAAACTCATGAGGTAAACAATAATAACAGTAACAATAGCTCCGATAAAACCTGCGGCAGGGTATGCAAACAGTCCTAACACAGAAGCTAAATTGAAAATGATTACCAGGCATATTCCGATAGAGGCACCCCCTGATATACCGAGAGTATAAGGTTCTACAAGAGGATTTCTGAATATTCCCTGCAATAATGCTCCTGCAAGACCCAGTGATCCACCTACGGCAAGCCCCAGTATAATACGCGGAAGTCTAATCTTCATAATTATTGAATACTGCCATGATTCGTGTCCGTTAAACAGCAGTTTAAAAACCTCGGAAACAGATATATCAGCAGAACCGGCGCACAGAGAAAGCAGGCCGGTAACAATTAAAAGAATAAAAAGTATTATAATAAAATAAGTATTTTTAAAAAAATCAGCTTTCCTCATTTCAATCTTTCAGTTTTAATTTAGGATGGATCATTTCTACAACTTTTCTTAAAAGTTTCGGAAAAGTTTCGGGGTTGGGGGAACAAAGCAAATCAGGGTCAATATGATATATCATTCCGTTTTTTACTGCGGGAATCGTCTTAAATTTTTTCCAGGTTTGAATCGAGCTGTCAGCCATACTTCCCATAAGGGAAACAATTATCACGTCAGGCTTCTTCTCGACAGCCTCCTCTATACTGTAAATCCCTGTTAGATCATTCACTGCTATATTCACGCCGCCGGCAAACTTAATAACATCATTTACAAAGGTATTTCCCGAAGAAACGAAAAGCGGGGACGCACCGACCTGTACCAATACTTTTTTTGTCGGCAGGTTTTCAGTTTTCTGAACAATTGAATTAACTTTCCTTTTAGACTCTGCTATAATGTCCTGCGCCTTTTTTTCTTTTCCGACAAGCTTACCCAGTCTTAGAAACTGTTTACAAATTTCATTATATGTTTTCGGCTGCAGAAAAATTTTTATATTAGTAAGGCCAAGCTTTTTTAATTCAGAAATATTTTTTTTATCAGTCAGTCTGCTGGCAATAATTATATCCGGCTTAAGTGTTAATATTTTTTCAACATTAACATTTACTACACTCCCTATTTTTGTTTTATGCTTGGCTTGCTCGGGTAAATTGCAATATGTTGTATCCCCTACTATCTCATTTCCTGCACCGAGTAAATACAACTGCCGTGTAATAGTAGGACTTAATGATATTATTCTCTGTTTATCCGGAGCGGCAAACAATACACATAAATGCAGGAAAATCAGAATTGTGAATAATTTTTTCATTTAAAAAAACCTTTCCCTTTAAAAAAAAGTCTAAGTACTGTTAAGTGTCATTTCAATAAAAGAATAATGTGAATTAAAGTATTTTTCTTTTTCCTTCAACTTCAGCGGATATGAAAATAATGGCCCGTCAAAAACAAGGGTATGATATTCTCCATTCTCCCCGCAGGCATCTATGCCGTCTTTAAGCATATTGTCAATCAGTTCTATAGTTAGTTCTTTTCCAAGATAGTCCGGAGACATTTTATTATTATTAACAGCGACAATTTTAGCTTTAAACCCCAGCTTTAGGAATTCGTTTAGTATATCTATTCTTTTTGTCTGCCATAATGGAAGAAATGAATTCACATTACTTTTTCTGCAAACCTTCTCCTCCCAATCCTTATGTTCTTCGATATCAATATCTCCGAATACAGCTGTACCAATTTCGTGCTTTCTTGAAATACTACTCAGTTTTTGAATGAACTTACTCTCGTAATCATTCCAGGAAGTATTAATTCTTTCTAATAACATCCCGAGAGTTTCTGCCTGTGCTTCAATTATTTCATTCCCGATTCCATGGGATCGTGTTTTTTCCCAGTTTTCAGAAAAAGCAGTCAGGATTATAGCAGGATTATAACCTGTCTGCACCGCTTTATAAAGAGCAAGGCATGAATCCTTTCCCCCGCTCCAGGAACATACACATTTTTTTTGAGCATTTACTACATCCTTAAGGCTGACTAATTTTTACAATTCCTTTACTTTACTGTTATAACTGTAGTTTCCCAATTTACTGTTATATAAAACCTGATTCCAGTACTGCTGCCCTTCTTCATAAAATTTATATCGTACACCTCCTGAGCTTTCCACAGTTTTAGGTGAGGAGTCCAACGTAACGGTAGAAAGGTTAGAAGAAATAACACCTGTCGCCGGATTTACTTCGGGATATACGTTATGCCAGCTATTACCGTCAGAACTACCCATTACACTTATAGGGAGGTCAATAGGATTTGCCTTTACTGCTTTCCCGTTATACTTATTCCAGGGAAATATTCCGATCATCGAATCGATAGCCTGTATCCTGTCCATATTTTTCCTTCTGGTAAACTGAAGCTCTGAACAGTCAGAGCCTATAGGAATTAATTTTAAATCAATCATACCGGCATTATCGACCGTCATCAGTGTAACATGATAAATTCCTCCGGCATTTTCCGAAGCATTTTTTATTTTTCCCCCTGTAGAACCGACAACAATATATTGAATACCGCCAATTGTTTCTTTCTGGTTGTAGTGAAAATGTCCGGCCACAACGGCTGTTACCCCATATTGTTTTAAAAGGTCATGAACTCTGCACCAGTTTGTCCAGTTATACCACATAGGCTGATGGATAAGGACTATTGTTCCATCCGCCATATTAGAACTTTGCAGGTCTTTTTTCAGCCAGTTAAACTGTTCATCACTGATCTTATTCATGAAAATATTACCCCAGCGCGGGTCTGTACAAAGGATTTCTTCAGAATATAAACAGATAAAATGGCAACCTTTATAATCAAAGCTGTAATAGAGGTTTTCTATTTTTTGCTGCGGTTTTCTTCGCGAATATTCTTTGCTGAGCAACTTCAGAAACAGTTTTTCTTTGTCCCTGTCTGATGAGCCCTGCTTATATTCGGGGTTTACATCATGGTCTCCGGCTGCTGTATACCAGGGTACCGTTTTACCTTTGAGTTTTATAGAATTCAGATATCCGGCAGCCTTTTTAAAGTTTTCCTTAATTTTCTTATCTGGAAAAGAGCTTTCCACCATATCGCCGACATGCAGGACAAGCTGCGGATTATAATCTTTTAATTTATCACAGCCTTTCTGCATAATATTATACGCATAGTCAATATCTACCGTTCCGGTCTGATCACCGATAATACCTATTCGAAGCTGTGAAAAAGCAATAAAAGGTATAACAAAAAACAGTGTACTGTATATAATCTTTCTATTCATTATTGTTTTAATCCGTCTTCTTTATTTTCATAACCGTATGACCCGGGAAAGCATTCGAACCGGTATAATGTATAATATCTGTAACGGTCCCGTCAAACGGAGCTCTATATACAGAACGCTTGTTTATTATAACATTGGTAGCTTTAAGATCCTGCTCGGCATTTACATAGTTATAAATCGAGTTTTGCAGGAGTTTAAGTGACACCGTATTGTTGTTTGCGTGGAGTCCTTTATCTCTTTTATATTTTTCCTTCCAGAATTTTATTGCAGCCTGGTATTTTTTTTTGTCCAGTAATTTGCAGTCCATATTAATTTTAAAAAGCACATCCCCTTTTTTGACCTTATCGCCGACCAACAGTTTGGTCTCTACTATACCGCTTAGGTATGGAGCAATATTGGCAATAACAGGACCTGTTTCTATATTTTTATCACTCGTTTTAGTTATTTCCAGGACGGAATTATTATTACCGCATGTACCATCAGGACAGGTTGAACCGGTAAAATAATAAATTTTTGTTACAACTCCGTCAAAAGGGGCATAATATTTTGACCATTTATTTTCTAAAACCTCCTCCTGTTTCAATCTGGAAATAGCTTTTTCTAAATCATATTTAGCCTTCTGTCTGTTCTCTAATGATTCTGTCCTTTTGTTTTGCAGCTTCCTGATTCTTTTATAAGTTTCTTTATTATACCATACAGAATTCTTACATTTTCCGATAACCGTATTCAGGTAATCAGTTGAAATCGTAAAAAGCAGGTCGCCCTTTTTTACATACTGTCCCTGTTTTACTTTCATATTAACGATGCCGGTGAGATAGGAAGAAACTTTTGCCACTGCAGGTTTCCCCGGCACTGCTGAAACTCCTATAATCGGCAGCAAAAATAATAAAATAAATGTCAGTCGTTTATACATTTTAATTACTCCTCATATTGTTTATTTTTGAAATATTATGGGTTGAAATAACTTATATACTTCCTGGCTGAAATAGGTTTTCCTTAAGAAATACAGCCGAAGAATGGTGCGTAAAGAATTCTGTGGAAACGATTTTTTTATTAAGTGGGAATAAGAATCTTTCGAAAGTAACTTTTTGAGGCAATTACAGTACTTGTTTACAGCCGGAGCTGTATAAGAAATGAGGTAATAACTGTTCACTTTTTTGTTCTCCTTTTTTGTTAGCGCGACAAAAGACAACTGTTTAATGGTGCTCGGACTTAGAGACTAAGCTCAATACCGTAGCGCGACTGTATCCGAATCTCACGGAGTTTCCCCATAATCGGAAGTTAAATAAAAAGGTCTATCTCTGCAGTAATCAGATAAGTTCACCGTGTATAAACCATTTCATCTAACAACTGATAAACAGTTGAGGACAAATAAATTTAGCTGTTAATTATGAAAAAAACAATTAAATTTAAACTTATTGTTAAAAATTTTCTATCAGCGGAAATATACTGATATATAGTAAGAGGCAGAGCGTATATAAAACCTTTTAGTACTGGAGCTAAATATCAAAAAGCATTGGATTTGATTTATTTTTAAATATTTCAGTAAATTCCTTAAGTACATTTTTCAGTTGATATTCTTTCGCGATTCGCTCTATTTCATTTAAATTAGGCAGTCGCAGTTCAAGTTTCTCAAGGCTGTTGTAGCTGTCGGAAACAATATCATTATCAAGCCTTATCAGCTCCCGATTCTTTTTGAGCAGATCCGAGGAAGACTGTACCTTTTTCTTAATCCGTTCTCTTTGTATTTCTTCGGTTTTTGCAAGCATTTCATCTATGGAACCGAACTGTTTAAGAAGAGAAGCAGCAGTTTTCGGTCCTATCCCTTCGACTCCCGGGATATTATCTGAACTGTCTCCGATCATAGCAAGATAATCTATTATCTGGGAAGGTTTCACATCAAATTTTTCTACAACATTTTCTTTATCCCGAAGTTTAAATCCTTTTTTTCCGGGAACAGTTATAAACATTTCAACATTTTCATTTACCACCTGCGCTACATCTTTGTCGTTGCTTAAAATTTTTATTTCTCTGTCACTGAACCTGTTTGCAATAGAGGCTATAACGTCGTCAGCTTCAAAATTTTCCACTTCAACTATATTCCAACCTGCAGATTCTATCAGGCTTCGCACATCATCAATCTGGCAGCGCATTTCATCGGGCATATGCGCCCTGTTCGCCTTGTAGTCAGGTGCCAGGTCAAGCCTTCTCTTCGGGGCTCCCAGATCAAAAACAAAGGCACCCAGGTTGGGAGAAAACTCTTTTTCCAGCTGTAAAAGAAATTTACTCATCGCAAAAACAGCATTACTCGGTTTCCCGTCACTTGTAGTTAAATTTTTTACAGCAAAATACCCTCTGTATATGTGCGCATATGCATCGACTAAATAAATTGTGTCATCCACTGTATTTTCCCTTTATTATTAATACTTTATTTTTTCTCCAGTTCTTCCCAACGGTTAAATAAATATTCCTGCTTATCCTTCAGATTATTCAGCTCTTTTTTCATAGTTTCAGCTTCGGCGGAATATTTTTTAAAAAAATCCGGATCCGAAAACTTTTTTTCAAGTTCATTAATTTGTTCTTCTGCTTCCAATAACCTGTCTTCCATAGTTTGGAGCTCACGTTCCTCTTTCCAGGAAAGTTTTTTTGTCGGAGTTTTTACTTTCTTTTTTTGCTTTTTATCTTTTGTTGCGGAAACATACTGTTTATTACCATTATCAGCATGTTTTTCCCTATAATAAAAATAGTTCCCTAAATAATAGTTTACATTTCCGCGACCGTCAAGTGAAATGATTCCATTGCAGACTCTATCCATAAAATAGCGGTCATGGCTGACAAGAATAACACATCCTTTATACATAGTCAAAGCTTCTTCAAGAATTCGCAGAGTCTGCAGGTCCAGGTCGTTGGTAGGTTCATCCAATATAATAAAATTACACTGCTTTCTCAGAAGTTTTGCCAGTATCAGCCTTCCTTTTTCTCCGCCGGAAAGATATTTTATTTTTGTTTTTATTCTGCTGTCTTCAAATAAAAATCTTTTAAGGTAGCTCCAAATTGAAATATTTATATTTCCTAATTTAATAAAAGTATAACCTTCCCCAATCTCATCATATACAGTATTTTCTTCATTAAGTTTAAGCCTTTCCTGATCAATATAGTTAAAAACCACGTTGTCCGACAGTTTCACTTCTCCGCTGTCAGGTAATATTTGCTGCTGAAGTATTTTTAGCAAAGTAGTCTTGCCGGAACCGTTTCTGCCGACAAGCCCTATTTTGTCGCCGTGCTTAAAAGAATAATTAAACTCATTAACGATAATTCTATCATTAAACGCAAAAGTGATATTTTTCATTTCAGCAATATTGTTGCCAAGCCTCAGCGGTTTCGGAATAATCAGCTCCATATCCAGTTCCTTTTCCGGAGGTAATGCATCTGCAGCCTTCTCGAATCTGTCAATCCTGCTTTTGGATTTACCTGTCCTTGCTTTAGGACTGCTGCGTATCCATTTTATTTCTCTCCGTAAAAAGTTCTGCCTTTTTAGTTCTGCCCTCTCTTCAAGCTCTTCTCTTTTTGTTTTTTGCTGGATAAAGTCAGTGTAGTCCCCTTCGTATGAATAAAATTTTCCCTGTGAAAGCTCTACGATCCTGTCAGACAGATTATCGAGAAAGTACCTGTCATGTGTCACAAAAATGACAGTCCCGTAATAAGTTCTAATATACTTTTCCAACCATTCAATAGATTCTGTATCAAGATGGTTTGTCGGTTCGTCAAGTATCAGCAGCTCAGGCATACTGACTATAGTTTTAGCCAGCGCGACTCTTCTTTTTTCTCCGCCGGAAAGTTTTTTTACATTCATAGCCGGCGATGATATGTTAAGCTCTGTAATGAACCTATTGACTCTAACATCAATATTCCAGGCATCAACTTTCTGCAGTTTTTCTTCAATGACATGAGCTTCGGGAGAATCAGGCGGAAGGTTTTCAAATTTTTTTATTAAATTCCGTATTCCCGCAGCCCCGGTTTTTATACATTCATAAACAGACAGTGAATCATCAAGTGTAAATTCCTGCGGCAGATAAGAAGAGGTGAGATTCTTCCTGAACATAATATTGCCGCTGTGCGGAGAATCGAGCCTGTTTATTATTTTGAGAAATAATGATTTGCCGCATCCGTTTCTGCCGACAAGCCCTACACGTTCTTTTTCATGAACAGTCAGCGAAGCATCATTCAATAAAGTGTCTTCCCCTATCGTTAAATTTAGATTTTCAGCGCTGAATACCACAGGTGCTAGATTTTTATTCATAAATTCTTCAACTCTAATGCTACTGTTAAATAAATTCAAATATGCCGCAATTGTTCATTTTATATTATTTAACTTTATAACTCATACGGAAAAATTGAAGTACTTACTGACAGAAAATTTCCGGATTTAAAACTAATTTAAAAGTTAAATTCAGATACATCCTTTGATTTATATTGAATCGCAGGTTAAAACATTTATATTTTATACAACTGATTGTTAATCAATAAAAGCATAAATAATATAAAATTATGAAGAAAAATGATAAAAAAAATAATAATTCAATAATAGTAAACAAAAAAGCATTCCATGATTTTCAAATACTTGAACGTTATGAAGCAGGAATAGAATTAAAAGGGACAGAAGTTAAAAGCTGCAAAGAAAGAAAAATCTCCCTTGCAGATACTTATGCAAAGATCAAAAATGAAGAGATTTATATTTATAATGTCCATATCTCACCGTATGAACAGGGCAACAGGTTTAATCATGATCCGAGGCGTGTCCGAAAACTGCTTATGCACAAAAAAGAAATACTTAAGCTGAACCAGCAGATCAGAGAGAAAGGAAATACAATAGTACCGTTAAAGTTTTATCTGAAAAATGGGAAAATTAAAGTTGAGATAGCTGTTGCCAAAGGAAAAACTCACGGAGATAAACGTGATACTATGCGCAAAAAACAGGATGACCTTGCTATGAAAAGAGCTATTAAAAACTATAAGTGATTTCCATTAGTATGACTATAACCACGAATAAGACTATGAAAACGACTATGATTTATGTTTTTTGATATACATAAGCATACTGAGAACCTGGATAGAGAATATAAGAATGCTCTAATTAACATTTTCCCCGGTCAGTTGGATAAAATAAGCCGGAATAGTAATACTTATTTTTCTATATGCTGTCACCCCTATTATGTAAATACTTTACCTGACTTTGATAAACTTGAAAAATATCTGACAAGACAGAATGTTTTGGCTGTCGGTGAAGTTGGGCTCGACAGGCTTTCTCAGGATTTTGAAAAACAGAAAGATATATTCGAAAAAATGCTTTTCCTTGCCGGGAAATATAATAAAGCCGTAATTATTCACTGTGTAAAAGCATTCTCGGAAATACTTCATCTGAGAAAAAAATATACTGAAACCTCCTGGATAATACATGGTTTCAGGGGAAAGCTGCAACTGGCTGAACAGCTTATAAGCCATAATATTTACGTTTCTTTCGGCAGCAGCCTCGTAAATCCACCTGATAAAATAACCGAAACTGTTAAAAATATTTCCTGCGAAAAAATATTTTTTGAAACTGACGAAACAGATATTAATATTGATAACATTTATCGAAATTTTGCGAATATCCGAAATATCAGTTTGAATGAACTATGCGACCGGGTTTATAAAAATCTCACAATGGTGTTCGGGGAAATTAAATGCAGTGAGCATTAAACGGACAAACTCATTGGGTCAAGGGCAACGGCAATTCATACGGGATCAATCGTAGTGAATATATATTGTGACAGCAGCTGCATGAAAGCCTGGTACCTTGAAGGTAAAATAAAAATAAACAGCAAACAATGAAGGCTTTTAGATGAACAAAAAGTGGTATTCGCGGACAGAGCAGTTAATTGATCCTGATAATATTAAAAAATTGGAGAATTCGCATGTTTTAGTTGCCGGACTCGGGGGTGTCGGCGCTTATGCTGCAGAACAACTGTGCAGAGCAGGTATCGGACAGTTGACAATTGTGGATTCAGATAAAATCGATATTACAAATATCAACAGACAGCTGCCAGCTCTTCACTCTTTAATCGGCAGGCCTAAAACAGAAATACTTACTCAAAGGTTCAGGGATATAAATCCGAATATAAAAATAGCAGGACTTCAGACTTTTCTTAAAGATGAAGCACTGATTAAAGTGCTTAACTACTCCAAATATGACTATATAATCGATGCTATAGATACCCTTTCTCCGAAGATTCACCTGATTTTAAATGCAAAAAAAATGAATTACAGAATAGTCAGTTCAATGGGCGCAGGCGGTAAAATGGATCCCGGCCAAATTAAAATAGCCGATATTTCAAAAAGCTTTAACTGCGGACTAGCAAGAGCTCTGAGAAAACGGCTCCACCGCTATGGAATTTATAAAGGAATTAAAGTAGTTTTTTCTCCGGAGGAACGAAAAGGAGTTTCAAAACAAATCAAATCAGCTGAAAACAGAAACACTGTTGTCGGTACTATTTCATATATGCCTGCTATTTTCGGCTGTTTCTGCGCTTTTGCAGCAGTTAATGACATTTTAAATTATTAAACAGTTATCGGGAGGTCCATTATGTTAACAGCCTTTATAGTAATTATTATTGCCGTCTGCGTCCTTTATTTTCTGCCGAAATCTTTATATGAAGCGTATATAATTCTTTTTACGCCGATGAATGACCCGCGGCGCCTCAAACTAAACGGGAAAAG
>JAIPJT010000069.1 GCA_021733985.1 Victivallales bacterium
TTAACAATAATGCTGTATTGCGGCGCGCTAAGCCGTCGCCCCGGAGTAGCGGGGCTATGGCTCACACGGTCGGAGATCGCGCCCTACCTTTTGTTTCAGAAAAGATTAAACTTCGTCGTGCGAAGATCAACGCTAATTAAGCACAATTTTACGTTTCAGTAAATGAGATAACTTCATTAATTTCAGAAGAGTCTGTTAGGATCATTATCAGTCTGTCAATGCCGAGAGCAGAACCGGCGAGCTCCGGTATTCCGTATTTCATTGCCTCAAAAAAGTCATTATCTTCAGGGTATTCGGGAAGGTTATTTAATTTTCGGTTTTTATGAGCTTTCCTGAAGCGTTTTTTCTGTTCGTTATAGGCTGTTAATTCCGAATAAGTATTGGCAATTTCGATACCGCCTAAATAAAGTTCCCACCTTTCAGCAACGTTTTGGTTAGTGCTTTTTACTTTTGATAAAGCTGCCAGCGAGACCGGATAATCGGAAAGGAAAACAGGGCGGTTCCTGGGGAGATTAGGTTCAACTTTTTCTGTTAAAATTATTTCAAACTCATTATTTTGAATTGCTGTTTCGGGCAATATTCCTGCATGCTTTAAAAATGCTTCCTTGACGGTTATTACTTCCCAGCAGCCCTCAAAGTCTATAATATTTTTCCCGTACGTGATTTTTAATTTACCGCATGTCCGCTTTATGGTATATTGAAGCATTTCTTTAACAAACTCCATAAGATCTTCATAGTTTCTGCCAGCTTCGTACCATTCAAGCATAGTAAATTCGACATTGTGCAGTTTTCCCCTTTCGCCTTCCCTGAAGCACGGCCCGAGCTGAAAAAATTTGCTGAATCCGGCGGCAGCCAGCCTTTTCATATGAAGTTCGGGGGAGGTCCTGAGGAAAAAACCGCCTACCGGCGGAGCGTTTATATAGTCCTCCGGAGCAGGTGACCTGATCAAAACAGGAGTGTCAATTTCAAGAAAACCTTTTTTTATAAAAAACTTTCTTAAATAAAATAAAAAGCTGCTTCTAAATTTCAGGTTAGAGGCAATATTTTCCAGCCTCATTAAATCTTCAGGCTTTTTTGACTCTCTCTGCATACTGTCCTGTTCTGGTATCGATTTTGACTATATCACCCTCGTTAATAAAAATCGGGACTGCAATTTCATAACCATTGTCAATTTTAGCAGGCTTAGTAACGTTTGTTGCTGTATCGCCTCTTGCTCCCGGTTCAGTTTGGACTATTTCTTTTTCTATAAAAATCGGCAGTTCAACTTCAATAGGCTTGCCGTTGAACATTAACACATTACAGAGTGAGTTTTCAATTAGAAAATTAACAGAGCTGCCTAAAATATCGGAAGAAATAGGGTATTCGTCAAAAGTTTCAGCGTCACTGAAAACATAGAATTCACCGTCAAAATATGAAAAGTACATTTCACGTTCTTCCATACTGGCTTTTTCGATTTTATCAGAAGAGCGGTAAGTTTTGTCCATTGTAGTTCCGGTAAGCATATTTTTCAGTTTACAGCGATAAAGAGCTGTTCCCTTACCGGGTTTGCAGAATTCAAATTCGGTTATTATCCATGGTTCTCTGTCAATTTCCACTTTCAAGCCTTTTCGCAAGTCAGAAGCACTAAACATTTTTATCCTCCAGTATAATTGTATATAAGTATTTTATATCATGAGTTAAGCTAATAAAAATAGTAAGAAAACTGTAATTATTCAAAAGAGTTTACCTATATTTTTATGTATTTATAGTAATATTCAAAATAAAATTTGTAAAAATTTATGGAAATTATAAATTATAGCAGTCTGTTTATAATAACAACTTAAGTAACAGGATACTATAAATGTTTGAAATAAATACTTTTACTGCTCTACTATTTATTATTGGCTTAGTTTTTGCTTTTCTTATTTTATTTGCTGCAGTGAAAATAACTCCCGAAAACGTTAGAAATATTGAAAAGATCCCAAGGAATGTAACTTTAGGTGTGATTTTCGGAATAATTGATATAGCCTGGTGTACTCCGCAGGCTATACAGATATTTTCACATTCTTCTTCTTTTGCGATTTGGGGAGTTGCAGTGATTGTACTGATTTTGAGCTGTATATTCCTTGATTATCTTTTTGCAAGGGCTCTGGCAGGTTTTCTGATTTTACTTGCTCATTATTTTCTGAGGGCGTCTTTTGCTGTCGACATTCCTGTCATGTGGCTGTTTTCCATTCTATGCCTTGGAATGGGAGTAACCGGTATTTTATTCGGAGGCATCCCCCATACTTTCAGAGATTTATTAAGAAAACTCTGTGTTAAGAAAAGATGGAAAGCTTCGTTTATAGCAATATCTGCATTATACTCTTTTGTAATGTTCCTGACCTGTGCTTTCCTTATTATAAAATAGATTAGAACAAAAGATGAATAATTATTTTACAGAATGCGGAATTCAGAAGCAGGAACAGTTTACTGAAATAATTAAGAAGTTTAAAGACTTTCTAAAAGCTGAGAACTGTAAATACAACCTCACCAGGATAAGCGGAGATAAAGAATTCTGGAACAGACATATCTGTGACAGTATCAGTATTGCAAAGTATTTTCCGGAAATAGCGCAAAACAACTATACTGTTCTTGATATCGGTTGTGGTGCCGGCTTCCCTTCTTTTGTGCTGGCTGCAGCGTTCAGTAATCTGGAAGTAACCGCTATTGATTCTGTTGGAAAGAAAGTAAACTTTTTAAAAAGTGCTGCCGCTTCGTCAAAACTTGATAACCTGGAAGTCGTTCATGTCAGATCAAAAGAATACAAAACAGATAATAAATTTGATATTATTACAGCAAGAGCTGTTGGAGATATATTGAAAATTTTCAGGGAATCAAGAAAACTTTTAAAAGAAAACGGACATTATATACTTTATAAAACGCCTGAGAATATTGACGAAGAACTGGAAAAGTTAAATAGAACAACCGCTAAATTTAATTTTAAATGGGAAACGTCAAAAGTTTTTGAGCTTCCAATCGGCAAAGAGAAAAGAATTTTTGTTGTCGGCAGAAAGGCACTGTGAATAATTATACTTATACTTCATTTAATGAGGAAGAATGGCTTAACAGGGTATTCCCGATAGCAGTGCTTTCTATATTTTGCTCTGTACTGGGTTCCAATACCGTATTTTATTTTTTACAGTGTCTGAATTATCCGGTTAACTCTTTTGTAAGAATTATTCTTGCAACTGTTTTTGTTCAGTTTGGACTTTTAGTCCCGCTGCTTCTTTTTTTCCGTTTTTTTGACAGCGGCAGCATAGTACAGATATTTAAAGAAAAATTAAAGTTCATCAAATTTAGCAGGCAGTACTTTTTTACAGCAGTTAAAATTGAATTTATAATTTTTATTCCGTTATGCTTCTCCGCCCTGTTGATTCATAAGATGCTTGTATATTTCGGGTTGAATCCTGTTTCTCCTTTAATGAAACTTATGGAAAATGCTGATATCAGGGGTGTAATTGTGGTCGCATTAATATCTGTTTTTATTGCTCCGTTGGGGGAAGAAATTATTTTTAGAAGGATATTTTACTCGTTTTCCAATAAAATGATGAGTCGAGTTCCGGCGGTTCTGACCACTTCTTTTTTATTTGCAATTTTACATGGCGGGATTGTTCAGATTATTCCATTAACGGTTTTCGGATGTATCCTGCAGTTTTTATATATTAAATATGAATCTTTATATCCATGTATAATATTGCATTCGTTTCATAATTTTGTTTTAATGACGATTTTTATTGCTTTATTTTTAAAATAATGAAAAGCATTTCTAAAGTTTAAATATACAAAAACCCATTTAATTTATTTATCCCGGATCAGAATAAGATATATATTTTGGGTTTTGATAATAAAAATAAAAAATCGGAGATATTGAAATGGTAGAAAAAAATATATCAAGAAAGACTTACTTAACAAAAAATATCGGAGAATTTGCAGAGGAGACGGTAATAAACGGAATTAAGTACCTGAAGGTTGAAGATTTACGTTACGGGACAAATCCTCACCAGCCAGCAGCTTATTATAAACCGGCTGATGTAAAAACACCTATAGGCAATATGGAAGTTTTAAAAACCGGGAAAAGCGGCCTTTCGCAGACAAATCTTGAGGACATTTCCTATGCCCTGAATATTATAAAATTTTTTGAAGTACCTGCTTGTGCCGTTATGAAACATATCAATCCGAGCGGAGCGGCTGTACAGCGAAAAGAGGAAACTGTTAAGGATGTATATATAAAAGCCAGAGACTGCGACCCGCGCGCGGCATTCGGAAGTGTTGTCGCTTTCAATGTTGAAGTCGACAGAAAAACTGCAGAAGAAATAATGAGTACTTTTGTAGAATGCGTTGTAGCTCCTGAGTTTACAGAAGAAGCACTGACTGTTTTTAATGACAGCGAAACATATAAACTCAATAAGAGTATAAGAATTTTAAGATGCGGTAACATTAAGCTTATTCCCAAATATACGGGAGAAGCGGAAGCTGCACACCACACCGTGAAAGTTTTAGCAGACGGTTCCTTAATAATAGCAGAACCGCTTTTAACTAATTTAAAAACAGTAAATGACATAAAGCCTGCAGAAGCCGAAAATAAAAGAGCCGGGCATCAGATATCAGAAAAAAAGGCTTCCCCGGAACAGCTGGCAGACTTGCTGGCAGCCTGGTATGTGAACTTGAATGTCCGCTCAAACGGTGTCGTTATAATGAAAAACGGCCAGACTCTTTCCGTAGGTACCGGCGAACAGGACCGAGTAGGCGCTGTTGAACAGGCAATATCTAAATTTGAAGAAAAATATAAAGGGGAGGAAACTCTTCAGGGCGCAGTGATGTCAAGCGATGGTTTTTTCCCGTTTGCCGACGGAGTGGAAGCTGCAGCTAAAGCCGGGATCACGGCTGTTATTTCTCCGGCAGGTTCTTTAAGGGATGCAGATGTAATTAAAAGGGCAAATGAACTTGGAGTTTCGCTTTTTCATGCACCGGAAAGAGCTTTTTCACATCATTAATTTTATGTTTCCCTAAAAGGAGGTAGAACTCTATAAACATAGAAAAGCTTAAACGCTGTTTTAAACTTTTTAAAGATGTTTCATCAATTTCCTGACACGCTGTTTGAAAGGCAACGGCAGTTCAAATCCTTCGGATAAAAGCCTATTCATGCTTAAATGGCTATTCTGAGGTCTTTCAGCAGCGTCACCATCAGGCTTAGTATCCTTTTTAATAATATTACTCGTATCCTTTTCCAGTATCTTAGCAATAATTTTGCAGATAAGGTATTTTGTAACTTTATCCTGCCCTGAAAAATGGTAAATTCCTTTTGCTTTCTTGTCGATCAGAAAATTAACAGCTTCTGCGACATCACCGGTATATGTGGGGTATCTTGTAATAGTGTTATCCATATTAACCGGTCTATCGGAATTTAACACTTTAACGGCTGTATTCAGGACATCTGAAGCAGCCAGTCCCGCCCTGGTACCATATAGGAGCGGAATCCGTAAAATTATATAATTATCCAGAATATTTGCAATACTTTCCTCTGCTATAGCTTTTGTTTTACCATAATAGTTAATCGGATCAGGAGTGTCCTCTTCCGAATAAGGAGGTTCACTGCCGGAAAAAACATAATCTGTGGAGATAAAAAGCATACCTGCTTTTTTGGCTTTAGCTGTTTCTGCAATCTGTTCTGCTGCCCATGTATTCAGTTTGTATGCTTCTTCTTTTTTATTTTCACACTGGTCGGGACTGCGCCAGGCAGAAGTATGAACAACAAAGTCCCAATCAAGTCTGCTTAGCTTTTCGATTCCTGAATCAGAAGTAATATCTGCTGAAATATAGCCGCAGCCCCTTTCTGAATAACATGTTTTGACTGCCGACTTACCATGCTGTTCTAAAGAATAAACTATATCCGAACCTAAAAGGCCTGTTGAACCTGTAACTAAAACTTTCATTTATATTTGTCCCTTTATTGATTTACAAACAATACACAAACAGTATTTGTCTATCTGTAGGTGTCAATATTTAAAACAGATGAATAAATAATTATAGCAGTGTAAATTAAAAAAACAGGTAGCTTTACAGGATTAGGAGTTATAAAATAATATAAAGTCAATATGATTAAATAGAAAGCACTGATAAATATATCAATGCCGTTGAATTAAGATGTTGGAGTTCGCACTTTAGTGTGTTAGGCAGAATATTCAGCCAGACAAGCTAATCACGTCATTCGACACGACAAGAGCTTGAACTCCAACCATACACTAAAATTTGATGCTTAATTT
>JAIPJT010000034.1 GCA_021733985.1 Victivallales bacterium
GCTTAGCGCGCCGCAATCCTGTGTCCAAACGGTAGGGCGCGATCTCCGAGCGCGCCGCAATGCAGCATTATTGTTAAATGTATAATAAAATTATACGATTTAATGCAATATTTTACTGTATAGTAATTTTTTGTTTCAGGGGAGACAGTCCACGAAAAGGGGTTTCATAGCTTTGATTTTTCTATACTTACAGCGCAAACCTTATATTCCGGTATTTTGGCTATCGGGTCAAGTTTATCGATAGTTAGTTTATTTGCTGCCGCCTCCGCGAAATGGAAAGGTATAAAAATATTTCCCGGCGCAGGAAGTTCTGATTTTCTGACAGCAAGCGTTATTTCTCCTCTTCGCGACTTTACTTTCACTTTATCATTATCCGACAGTTTAAGATTTTTCATATCTTCTTCTGTCAATTCACAATAAGCTTCATTAAGGTAGCAGTTTAGGGAAGTACTTCGTCTGGTCATACTTCCGGTATGATAATGGTAAAGAGAACGGCCGGTAGAAAGTACAAAAGGATATTCCTCGCATGGGGGTTCGGCAGGCGGAGTATGTTCTATAGCCGAAAGAAGGCCGAGACCTCTGGCAAATTTTCCCTTATGAAGATATTTTGTACCTTTATGATCCGCGGCGGGGCAGGGCCACTGGAGCTTTTCGCCGTTTTCCACTCTACCGGGAGTTATCCCTTTGTACTGAGGTGTGACATAATTTATTTCCATCAAAATATCTTTCCAGGAAAAATAGTTCATACTGTCTTTGTACATATTATTTGCAAGCAGAGAAATGATTTCCCAGTCAGGTTTGGATTCGCCTATCCTGTCAACCAGCTTATTTACTTTTAATACTCTTCGTTCGGAGTTGGTAAAAGTACCTTCTTTCTCTGCGAAAGAGGCTGAAGGGAATATTACATCTGCAAGTTCAGCTGTTTCTGTAAGAAATATATCCTGACAAATTACAAACTCTGCAGATTCGATGGCGTGTTTTACATGGTTTGAATTGGCATCCGAAACTAATGGATTTTCTCCCATAATGTATAATGCTTTTATATTTTTATCGCACATAGCATTCATCATTTCGACGATTGTTAATCCGTTATCAGTCGAAAGTTCCGTATTCCATGCTTCTTCAAATTTTTCCTGTGCTTTTTTATCTGTAACTTTCTGGTAGCCCGGATAAACATTGGGTAGAGCCCCCATGTCGCAGGCACCCTGAACATTATTCTGTCCTCTCAGCGGATTTACACCGGTGCTTTCTCTTCCGATGTTACCTGTTATCATAGCAAGGTTTGCGATAGATTTTACATTGTCCGTGCCGTTTATATGCTGTGTTATCCCCATTGCATAGACTATACTGGCACGTTCAGCATTTCCATAGATTCCTGCAGCTTTTTCAAGCGTTGCGGAAGGTATTCCCGAGATTTTTTCTACAAATTCAGGTGTATATTTTTTTACAGTTTTTTCCAGCTCTGCAAAACCTTCTGTGCGTTCTTCTATAAATATACTGTCCTGGAGATTGCTGTTCAAAATTATGTTCATTAAGCCGTTAAGCCATACAACGTCTGTACCGTTTTTCGGCCTGAGCCATACAGCAGCATATTTAACCAGATCGATTTTACGAGGGTCTACAACAATCAGTTTTGCGTCATTTTCCAGGACTGCGCGTTTTATATACGTAGATGTAACCGGGTGTGTTTCGGTTGTATTCGAACCGGTTATAAGTATCACATCTGCATTTTCCAGTTCGGCGATTGAGTTTGTCATAGCTCCTGAACCAAGTGTAGCTGCCAGACCGGCAACTGTTGAGGAGTGTCACAAACGGGCACAGTGGTCGACATTATTCGTACCAACTATGCTCCTCATGAATTTCTGAAATAAATAGTTGTCTTCATTTGTGCATCTTGCTGAAGAAAGACCGCAAACAGAATTGCTTCCATATTCTGTTTTTATTTTAACAAGTCTGTCCGCTGTATACTTTAAAGCTTCATTCCATTCTGCTTCCTCAAATTTTCCATCTTTTCTAATTAACGGTTTAGTCAGTCTTTCTGGGTGGTTGACAAAGTCGAGTCCAAAGCGACCTTTAACACAGGTGGACCCGTGATTTGGAATATCGTTATGACCGTCAACTTTTACAATCCTATTGTTAATTGTAGACACATCAATTTGGCAGCCGACCCCGCAGTATGGACAGGTAGTTGTAGTTGTTTTTTCTATATCTTTTTGACGCACTCTGTTATTGGGTGAGTATACAGGCTTCATTGTAAGGGCACCTACAGGGCAGGCCTGCTGACATTCGCCGCAGCCGTCACATAAAGAAGCATTCCACTGAGGATAACCAGTGGTAACGGTTGTTTTAATACCTCTGTTCGCAAAAGTGAGAATTCCTTTTCCCTGCTTTTCCTGGCAGGCCTTTATACATCTCTGACATTGAATACATTTTGTTGCATCATAGTCGAGAACCTGCGATGTACTGTCGGAGGTTTCTTCCAACTGTTCCCAGATCGGCGGGAAATCCCTGCTATCTCTTCCGAGGTTGTATTTAAACGCAAGGTCCTGAAGTTCACAGTCTCCGTCTTTTTTACAGTTTATGCAGTCGTCATTGTGAGCAGAAAGCAGAAGGTCAAGTATTATTCTCCGTTGCTTTTCGATCTCATCGGTAAAGGCTTTGACTTTCATTCCGTCTGCTGCTTTCATAGCGCACGAAGGATGGAAACCAGGTCTGCCTTCTATTTTTACAATACATAACCTGCATGCGGCAGTACAGGAAACTTCTTTATTGTAGCAAAGATTAGGAATAACTATTCCGTTTTTTTCAGCCGCGGTTAATATTGTATCTTTCGGGGAAGCTTTGATGGTTTTTCCATCAATAGTGAAAGTAATTTGTTTTTCCATTACATCCCTCGCTCATATCTGTTAAAATTATGTTTAAGATTTTGAAATAGCATTAAATTTACATACACGGTAACACTCTCCGCATTTGATACATTTATCACTGTTTATAAAATGGGGTTCTTTAACTTTCCCTGATATGCAGTTAACAGGGCATATTTTTTTACATGCAGTACAACCTACGCATTTATCCGGAATAACAGAGTATGTTATGAGTTCCTGGCATTTTCCGGCACGGCATTTTTTGTCGTAAACATGTTCTTCGTATTCGTGAGCAAAGTATTTCATAGTTGAAATTACCGGATTAGGAGCAGTCATGCCCAGTCCGCACAGCGAAGCGTTTTTTATGGTTTCTGAGAGGCTTTTAAGTATTCTTAAATCTTTCTCAGTCCCTTTTCCCTTAGTGATTTTTTCAAGCAGTCCGCACATCTGCTTACCGCCGATTCTGCAGGGAACGCATTTGCCGCAGGATTCATCCACTGTGAAGTCGAGAAAGAATCTTGCAATATCAACCATACAGTCGTCTTCATCCATTACAATCATTCCGCCCGAGCCCATCATAGAGCCAAGTTTTTTAAGTGAATCATAATCAATCGGCGTGTTGAGGTAGTCCGGAGTAATACAGCCTCCTGAAGGTCCGCCCGTCTGAACTGCTTTAAATTTTTTGTTATCTGCTATACCGTTGCCGATATCATAGATTATGTTTTTTAAGGTGGTCCCCATCGGGACTTCGATAAGTCCTACATTCTGTATTTTGCCGGCAAGAGCAAAAACCTTAGTTCCCGGTGAGTCTTCAGTACCGATTTTTCTGAACCACTCATGCCCTTTTCTGATGATTGTGCTGATATTGGCAAAAGTTTCAACATTATTTACAATAGTCGGTTTCTGCCATAACCCTTCTACTGCCGGGTAGGGCGGTTTATTTGAAGGCATTCCGCGCAGTCCCTGTATAGAGTTGATCAGTGCGGTTTCTTCGCCGCAGACAAATGCACCGGCGCCGAATCTTAATTCTATATCAAAGCTGAAGTTTGAGTTAAAGATATTTTTTCCGAGAAATCCCATTTCGCGAGACTGGTTTATAGCGAGCTCCAGCCTTTCTATTGCAAGAGGATATTCAGCTCTGATATAGATAAAGCCTTTAGTGGCATTTATAGCATACCCTGCAATAGTCATGGCTTCCAGAACTGAATGAGGATCTCCCTCAAGAACTGCTCTGTCCATAAAAGCACCCGGGTCACCTTCGTCTGCATTGCAGATTACAAATTTTTCTTCTGTTGACTGTGCTGCTGCAAAAGTCCATTTTTTCCCGGTAGGGAATCCACCTCCGCCTCTGCCCCGAAGGCCGGATTTTGTTATTTCATCAATAACATCTTCCGGCTTCATATCCTGTATAACTCTGCCCAATGCTTTATAGCCGGAATGACTTATGTAGTCATCAATTTTTTCAGGATTGATTCTGCCTGTATTTCTCAGGGCTATTTTTGCCTGAAGGTAATTGTCAGTGTTTTCCGCTTCGTCCGGGTAATACCATCCTTTTTCAATAATATCAATCTCTTTAGGCTCGCTTTGAAAGTCTGTATTCAGTATCTTTTCTGAATTCTCGGGTTTGACATTTCCGAAAATTATACTTTTTCCGTTTTTTGTATCCTCAAGTTCTATGCTGGGCTCGCAGAAACAAAGCCCCATACACCCTGTTTCTATTACATTAAATCTGTGTCCAAGATTGTTTTCATTTATCGTTTTTCTTATTGCTTTATGAACTTCTTCTGCTCCTGCGGCAATGCCGCAAGTTCCAAGGGAAACTAGAACATTGATATCACCGGTATTTGACCGGCTGTCTGAAAGCTCTTCCGTATATTCGCTTAACTCCTGTAAAGATTTAATCATCATTTCTGCTCCTTGTCACAGTCTTTTATAATTCCTTCGACCATGCCGGGATCCACTTTGGCATATACTTTTCCGTTTACAATTACAACCGGTGCTAAACTGCATGCTCCGACACATCTTAAACCTCCGAGAGAAAATTTTAAGTCTTCAGTTGTCTCTCCATCCTTAATGCCAAGCCTTTTCTCAAACTCTTTGAGAATTTTATCTGCACCTTTTACAAAACAGGCTGTGCCGAGACATATATTTATTTTATATTTTCCGGGTGGATTTGTTGTAAAAAAGGAGTAAAAAGAAATAACACCATACACATCACTAAGGTTTAAACGAAGTTTTTTTGCAATAAGTAGCTGAACATCTTCAGGGAGATAGCCGAAGAGTTCCTGTGCTTTATGCAGACAGTGTATAAGGTGGCCGCGGTTCCGGCTTATATTATGTGTTATTTCCAGGGAATCGATGTGTTGTTCAAGTTCAGATGCTTTGTCGGGGAATGATGAGAGAATACTACCCCCTTCTTGTTGCTGAGTACAGGTTTGACAGCCCATTTTATCTCCTCAATGATAATATACAGGTATTTTTATATTCAAATATATACTCTTACTATATTGAAATTTAATAAAATTCAAATAAAAAAACTTGTAAGATTTAAAATTCTGAAAATTAATAGATATTATACATAAAGGGTTTCATGCTCAGCGGGTATTTTCGTGCTTTGCAGAGAACAGCCTTTTATGCAACATCCGGATTAGTATAGTCCTTGAAACATCAAAATATATAACCTCAGGAAAGGAAGTTATGAAAAAAGTACTTATCCCCACAAAACTGAACACTATCGCTGCTGATTTACTGAAGAAAAATAATTATGAGGTAATTCAGGATTCTGAAACTCCGCTGCCGGAACTTGCACAAAAAAATCCGGATACGGAAATTGTTATTGTAAGGAGCGATAAAGTTACTTCGGAAATAATTGATATACTCCCCAGGTTGAAACTGGTAGTCAGGGCAGGGGCCGGATATAATACTATTGATATAAATTATGCGAGGTATAAAGGCGTTGATGTAATGAATACTCCCGGCGCGAACTCCAATGCGGTTGCGGAGGAGGTTGTAGCATTATACCTTGCGGCATACAGACATATAGTACCTGCGGATATTTCTACACGCCAGGGGAAATGGGAAAAGAAAAAGTTTATGGGGAGAGAACTGACCGGCAAAACCATCGGCATTATTGGTCTTGGTAATATTGGGAAGCTTGTTATTAATAGGCTGCAGGGCTTTGAAATGAAATTTCTTGCATACGATCCTTTTGTTTCCGCAGATGACATTAACAAGGAACAGGATGTTAAGATGTGCACAATGGAAGAGGTTTTTGAATATTCAGACTGTGTGACTCTCCATATTCCGGAGAATGATAAAACAAAAGGTATTATAAACAGTTCACTTTTAAACAGAATGAAAAACAATGCTGTACTGATAAACTGTGCCAGAGCGGGAATAATCAATGAAAGTGATGTTAAGAAAGCAAAAGAAGAAAAGGGTTTAGTATTCTGCAACGACGTTTACCCGAAGGACGCTGCAGGTGAGAAATCAGTAGCCGAAATTGCTGATGTTATGCTTCCGCATCTGGGGGCAAGTACATATGAGGCTAATTATAATGCAGCAAGACGTGCGGCTACTCAGGCTGTAAATTATATGGAAAAAGGCATAGATAACTATGTTGTGAACAAAGGTATTCCTGATGGATTGGATGTGAGATATCAGAAACTCGCTAATTTAATTGCAAGAATAGCAAGGGCATACTTAGGTAAAAATATCTCTCTTCATCAGATTGAAACTAATTTTTACGGCAAATTATATCAGTATTCCAAGTGGCTGCTTAGTCCCGTTTTAAAAGGGATTTCATCAGATTTTGACCCTTATCAGGTTGATGTAGAACCTGAAAAATATCTCGAAAAATGCGGTATTACCTATAAGAACAGAGACGTAGAACGCGGGAAGAAATATGGTGAATCGATAACTATTGACTTATTCGAAGGCAAAAATACAATTAATAAAGTATCCGTACGCGGCACTATAACTGAAAGCAACTTCATGATATCCAGGATTAATGATTTCGATAAAATGTATTTAGATCCTGAAGGGTATAATATATTTATTGAATATGCAGATATGCCCGGAATAATTGGGACTGTAGCAAGCATTCTCGGTAAAAACGGTATTAATATCTGTGAAATGAGAGCTCCCCAGGACTCTGCAAAGGAAAATGCTATGCTTGTTATAAAAACAGATAAAGAGATAAACGATGAAATTATTGAAGAAATAAAAAGAGTTACGGAAGTGCATAAGTGTTTTACAGTATCTATTGATATAAGTTGATAATAACATTAAACGCAGCGGTTTTCCGCTGTGTTTTTTTTAGAAAAAACTGGAGGCTTTATGAATTCACGTGAGCGAACAGTTGATTTTATAAAAAATAAAACTGTAGATAAAATTCCCTTTCACCCTATAATTATGCGCTTTGCTGCAAAATATGCCGACGTAAAATACAGTGATTTCTGCCTTGATTATAAAACCAAATGTAAAGCAATGATAAAATGTGCTGAGGATTTTGATATAGACTGGGTAACAGTTATGTCAGACCCCTATGCTGAAGCCTCTGCGTACGGGATGGAGTTTGAGTATCCGGATTATGATCTGCCTAAACCGAAATCCGATTTAATACAGAATATAGACGACATTAATAAACTTGAGATAGTGGATATTGGAGAATCTCCGAGGTTGCTGAACAGAATTTATGAGATTGAAGAATACAAAAAAACAGTAGGTGATGAGTATTTTGTAGTAGGATGGGTCGAAGGTCCGTTAGGTGAATATGCAGATATTCGGGGTTTTACAAACGCATGTATTGACTTATACGATTATCCGGATGAAATTGATAAGGCTACAGATATAATTGTAGAGAATTCTTTATATCTCATAACAGCTCAGATTGACGCGGGTGCAGACTGTATTGGAATTGGCGATGCTGTCTGCTCACAGATTAACCCGAGAATGTACAGAAGATTATTTGCAGAAAAGGAGAAAATTCTTATAGATCATATACATTCAATGGGTGCATTGGCAAAACTTCATATATGCGGTAATACTTCAAGAATTCAGCCCGATATGATAAAAACGGGTGCTGATATAATAGATGTGGACCATCTTGTCGGCTCAATGAAACCTTATAAGAAATACTTAGGTGAACAGCAGGTGTTTTCGGGTAATACCGATCCTGTCAGAGTTATTCAGGATGGTGAACCTGATGAAATCATTAATTCCGTAAAAGGATGTTTCGGCCAGACTGCGGGAAGGACTATTATTTCCGCCGGTTGTGAAATTACACCGGAAACTAAAATTGAGAACCTGAAAGTTTACAGTAAGGCTGCTATGGAACTAACATAAATTTTAAAATATTTTAAAAGTCAATTTAAAATAATAAATAAAAGGTTTTAGTTATGAAAAAATTATTAATCATCTTGTTCTGTTTTGTTTCGGCTGCTGTTTTTGCCGAACAGAATATGTCCTACATTTCTGAAATTAACTATGCTAATCATTTGACTAAGGCAAGAAGTGAATATCAATCAATACATAAAACTTTAAGCGATGCTGCAGGAATTATAAGCAGGAAGGGGAAAGCAGGTTTTAAAAAAATAGTTAAAATTAACAGAAAACTGGAAAGCGGTATATTCATTATCGATCCTTCAACAGGAAAAGTTCTACTGTCTCCTGCAATAAAAGTTTCAAAAAAAGACAGCTTATATGGAGTTAAGCTTAACGGAAAACTTATTTCCAAAGAGGCTATTGCTGTAGCACGTTCAAAGATAAGATATAATCCCTGGGAGGAGTGGTCCAGTTTTATAGGGAAAATGTATAGAGATTACTTTACTGCTCTGGCTATTACAGACAAAGGCAAAGTATATGTACTTGCTATAGGGAAAAACAATATTCAGCTCCAGCGCTTATTTGTAGAGAAAATTGTTAAAAAAGCCTGTTTTCTTATAAAGGAGAAAGGCATAGAAAAAGCGCTTGAGGAATTTAAAAGAGACGAAAGTATTTTCAAATGCGGCAATAACTATGTTTTTGTTTACCGGTATGTTTCAGATGATAAAGTGATCTGCCTGTATAATCCTAATTATATGGACAACATAGGAAAAAACATGATAAATTATAAGACCGGTCTCGGTTATTTTGCAAGAAAAATAGTAAAATTAAAAGATCCCGGTTTCGGCTGGATAAAAACATTAACAAAAGTTCCGGGCGGGGAAAAACCGCAAATTAAACATATATTTGTCAGGTATGTTGCGGCACAAGGGAAACAGTATATAGTCGGAGCTGGTGTTTATTATATTAAGAAGGACTGATTAATGAGAGAAGTATTTAATCTTCTTCTTATTGGAGCGGCTGATAGAAATGTGGGAAAAACTGAACTTGCATGTTCACTTATAAAAAAATATAAGAAGGATTTCAATGTCATCGGAATCAAAATCACTGTTATTAAACAGGCGGATGGAAAATGCCCGCGTGGCGGAGAAGGCTGCGGGGTATGTTCTTCATTAAAAAGTGAATACTGCATAACTGAGGAGTTGAACAAAAACAAGCCTAAAGATACTTCGAAAATGCTAAATTCAGGCGCGGCCAGAGTATACTGGCTCAGAGTTTTAAAGGAACATCTTAGTCTGGGAGTCGATAAGCTTTTTACGCAAATCGAAGCCGAAAACGGTAAGGATTTATGCTATATATGCGAATCGAACAGTGCAAGACACGCTGTAAAACCGGGTCTCTTTATTGTAATGAAGCGGAAAGGCAGCGGGTATATTAAAGATTCCTGTAAAAGTATTTTAAATTATGCTGATATGATCGTCACTTTTGACGCTTCACAAAAAGAATATGATATTTCAGTAGATTCACTAAGATTCCAGAATAACAGGTGGCGGATCAAAAAATAATGGTTTATAGTATGAAAACTGCCATAATACTTGCCGGAGGAAAAAACTCACGTATAGGAGAAGATAAAGCACTGCTTGAAGCAAATGGAAGCAGTTTTATCGAATTGATAATCCGGCAGCTCCGGGGATACTTTGAAGAAATTATAATCGGTGCAAATAATACCGGCTTTTACAGTAATTTATCTTACTGCAGGGTTGTTCCTGATTTTATTCCCGGTCAGGGGCCTCTGATGGGGATTTATTCTACGTTATCCGCTTCTTCAAACGATGTTAATTTTATTACAGCCTGCGATGTCCCCAACATTGATATCAGATTTATCAAAAAACTTTTAAGTTTTTCCGAAAATTTTGATATTGTTCTTCCGGTAATTGAAGATGACAAATATGAGCCCCTCTTTGCAGTTTACAGGAAAAGCTGTCTGTCGGTGATAGAAAAGAGTTTGATAGAGTGCGGGAATAGAAAAATTGACAGGGTCTTTTCTTTACTGAATGTAAAGTATGTTAAAATGTTAAATAATAACTGGTATTATAATATTAATACAGAGGCTGATTACTTAGATTTTATAAAAAAGCGGAATAAATAATTTGATATGAGAGGATTACAAAGCAGGGGGCTACAGTGCTGTTGAGGATAAGGTTATTGTGTCATCTATCGAATCTGCTTATAAACCTAAATTATGCATTTGAACTTTACAAAAGTTTTAAGTATCTAAATCTTTTTACAAAAAACTTTATAGTACCCTTTGCTCTCTGTGACCCAATTTCGAAAAAACAGTTAAAAAAATGTTTTTGAATATATACATTTTTGTATATTTTAGAAGTTCTTATATATTATAAACCTAAATTTTAAACAAGTGTTTTTTTTAATTGTGGAAAGGAATCAGTATAAAGATGAATATGATACAGGACTTTTTATTGCAGATAGGTGCAAATACTAAAGATTTTCAAACAGGAATGATTGCCGGCGCTATCATTGTGATGATATCTTTATTTTTAGTTTTATTTTTTTCCGGCATTTGCCGCAAAGAAAAAAAGAAATCAGAAGTTAATACCGCTGACGAAACTGATAAAAATCTTGAAAAGATAAGAAAACTTGAACAGGAAGTTAATAGAATAAAAAATGAAAAGGGCGCTATTGCTGAAAATAAGTTTAATGAAGGAGCTGTTTATACACTGCAGCTTTTACAGAGAGAAGGCCGTTTCGTTGATTTTATTAAAGAAAACATTGAGCATTTTGGAGATGAGCAGGTAGGAGCTGCAGTAAGACAGATCCATTCAGGCTGCAGAAAAGTTGTAGATGAAAATTTTAATGTTAAACCGTTGTTCGGCGGTGAGGAAGGTGAAAAAATTTCATTAGATAATAACTTTGATCCCAGTGAAGTAAAAATGACAGGTAATGTTCCTGATAAAGCACCCTATTCTGGAGAACTTAAACATAAAGGCTGGCTGTCTGAAAAGGTGAAACTGCCTAAGAGGACAGGAAAAGTTAACACCAATGTTGTCTATCCTGCAGAAATAGAGTTTTAATTTTTTTTATCCCCGGGTATAAATTACAGCAGCTCATATTAATCCAGTAGCTGCAGCTTCCGGGGTCAGTCCGCTGATTTATTTTTTTTATATTGACTGGAATATAAATAGTTTTTTATATTTAAAACTTTCCCAACAAAAAACAGAACCAAATTAACCCGGATTTACAATTACGCAGTGTGCTATAGCTGCAAGGCAACAAAATGCAGCTGTAGTATTTACCGCATACCAGTCATGCGACGGTACTTGAATTGCTGTTAACTATGCAGATACAGTACACAGCGTAATTTGGGTTAAACTATTTCAAAGAATTAATATAAAGGTGGAATTATGTCTCGCTACTTAATAGGAATAGATTTAGGAACTACTAACAGTGTAGTTTATTATTTAGATAATAATAAAACTGAGGATATGAAACCTCAGTTGTTAGAAATACCGCAGTTAATAGAATTTGGAGAAACCGATATAAAACCGGCACTGCCTTCTTTTTTATATTGGCCTGATGAAAAAGAGATTCCGGAGAACGGTCTGGCACTCCCCTGGGAGTCAGAAGAAAGGTTTGCTGTTGGTGACATGGCAAAAAAAAGATCATCATCATCTCCTTTGAAAACAGTTTCTTCAGCGAAATCCTGGCTGTGTGTTGATAATATTGACAGACTTTCTCCTGTTCTTCCCTGGCAAAGGGATAATAAGGAAAAAAAGATGTCTCCTGTAGAGGCATCAAAACAGCTGTTAATCTATATAAAAAATGTCTGGAATTCAAAAATAGCTTCAGACAGCGAAGAACTGAGAATAGAAAATCAGACAGTGATACTCACAGTACCGGCATCTTTTGATGCTGTAGCAAGAGAATTGACTGCAAAAGCTGCCGAAGAGGCCGGTTTAAACGTAAGACTTCTTGAAGAACCGCAGGCCGCAATCTATTCCTGGCTTCTGGAAAACGGCGAAAACTGGAGAAAGCAGGTTTCGACTGATGATGTAATACTTGTATGCGATATCGGCGGCGGTACCACTGATTTATGTTTAATAAAAGTGAATAATGAAAAAGGGAACCTCCGGCTTGAAAGGATCGCAGTGGGTAATCATATCCTTCTCGGCGGAGATAACATGGACCTGACTGCAGCATATACTGCTGCCGCTAAACTTAAGCAGGAGAAAAACATAAAGATTGATTCATATCAGATCGCAGGGCTTACTCATGCATGCAGACAGGCGAAAGAAAAACTGCTTTCAGAAAAAGAAGACTTTAAGGTACAGAAATTAACTGTTCTCGGAAAGGGAAGCAGCCTCATAGCAAATACTGTCTCTACGGAAATAACTAAAAACGAACTTACAAAAATACTCATGGAAGGTTTTTTTCCTGTATGTGAACTGACCGATAAGCCGAAAAGAGGAACAAAAGCCGGGTTTAAATCTTTTGGACTCAACTATGAAGCTGATCCTGCCGTAACTAAACATATTGCTGAATTTCTGACTCTTCATACAGGTAATGATAACGATAAACTGCCAAACTGTGTCCTTTTTAACGGGGGCGTAACAAAAGCTGATAAAATAAGGGACAGAATTGTTGAAATTTTAACTGAATGGCTGCCGGAAGGTCGGAAGAGTGTCAAAGTTCTGACTGGAAATAATCCTGACAGAGCTGTCTCAGCCGGAGCTGTTTACTATGCAAACGTGAAAGAAGGTAAAGGGATAAGAATAAAGGCCGGAAGTTCACACGCATATTATTTAGGGATTGAGTCATCTATGCCTGCTGTGCCTGGTTTTACTCCTCCGGTACAGGGAATATGCGTTTTGCCGATCGGTACTGAAGAGGGAGCATCTCTTGATATAGATTATTCCGGTATTGGACTGGTAGTAGGTGAAAAAACAGAGTTTAAATGTTACTCTTCTGTACTGAGGAAGGACGATAAAGCCGGTGAAATAATAGAAGATATTAATACAGTAGAAGGTATTGAGGAAATGACACCTGTTACTGCTGAACTTCCTTCCAGCGATGAAATTTCTCCCGGAAGCCTCGTACCGGTTAAATTGAGATGCGAATTGACTGAAATCGGGACTATGCAGATATGGTGTAAAAGTTTAAATACCGATAATGAGTGGAAGCTTAATTTTGAACTGAGAAATCACTGATATGTCTTTCTGCAGTAACTGCTGAAAAACTGATATCGTCCTGTTGATTGCTGAATTATCTTTTAACCCAAATGTGCATTTGAACTTTAAAAAGGTTTTAAGTAATTTATTTTTATAGATTTCAACTGCATTGCATAGGAATAAAAAGGAAATATTGATGACAATTTATCCGGAAAATACCGTTATTATGGCGCCTCTGTCAGGTTATACAGATGTTCCGTACAGACATTCTCTTCGCAGACACGGCTGTAATTATGCATTTACCGAGATGATTGATACCGGCTCGCTGGTTTATGCGAAGGGACGGACAAGAAATTTTCTGGACAGGGCTGAAGATGAGGAATGGCTCGGAGTACAGATAGTTGGGAATAGAATTGATGAGATAAAAAAAGCAGTCGAAATAATAAATACTCGCGATTTTTCAGTTCTTGATTTAAATATCGGATGTCCGACCCCGAAAGTTGCAAAAAAGGGGAAGGGAGCCGGGCTGGCCAGGGATATAGACTATGCAGCGAAAATAATTGAAGCTATGGTGAAGAAATCACACTTCCCTGTTACAGCTAAAATAAGAATACAGGATATCAATGATCCTTCCCCGACCGTTGATTTTATCAAAAAACTCGAGAATGCAGGTTTGCAGGCTGTAACAGTACATGGGAGGCTGATGAAATCTATTTACTCAGGACCTTGTTATACTGATATTATAAAAGCGGTCAAAGAAAATGTTAGAATGCCGGTAGTAGCTAACGGCGGTGTAATGAATTATCAGGATTATAAGGATATTATGAACCGATCAGGCTGCAGCCGAATAATGATCGCACGGGGAGCAATGGGAAATCCATGGATATTTGAAGAGCTTACAACCGGTATAAAAAGGTATATAAGTACTGAAGAGCTATGTGATGAAATGCAGAAACACATATCAGAAATAGCTGAATATTACGAAGAAATTACTGCAATGAAATTGTCCAGAAAAATCATACTGGATTATTTACAGGGAAGGGGATTCCCCAGAAAATTAAAATGCGAAGTCTCTCAAATTAGGACACTTGATGATTTTAAACGGTTTATGCTGAAAGTTAAAGAAGGCCCCAGCCGGAGGTTCCTGGAAGAAATGGGAAAAATTTAAACCGGGGAACCGAGGAACAAAGGTTTGCAAGAAACAGCGGTCAGGATAGATTAAACTTTGTTAAATCCCGACTGTCACTATGAAAAACAGCGAACAGTAATAAGGAGTTTAAATTGAAAAAAATAAAAAGTTCAGCAATTGTGATCTTAGGTGCGACTGGCGACCTTGCCAGGAGGAAACTAATTCCGGCGTTAGTCCAACTGTACGAAATTGGTGAAATAGACAGCTCGTGTATTCTCATCGGTTCCGGACGGAAAAATATCGATGACGGAAATTTTAGAAAAAAATTTGAAATAAAAAATGAACTTTCTCAGATATTTTACTATCATCAGGGGATAAAGGGTTTAAAAAAGTATATAGCTTCTAAGGGGGAATTTAATAGAATTATTATCTTTTTAGCTTTACCGCCTCAAGTCTATAAAAATACAATTGCAGAAATTTATAAAGAAGGTTTCAGGGACGAAGCAGGAATTGTAATAGAAAAGCCCTTTGGACACGATTATAATTCTGCGAAGAAACTAAATAAATATATTAATAGATTTTATGATGACTCACAGGTTTACAGAATAGACCATTATCTTGGGAAAGAGCCTGTGCAGAATATACTTGTTTTCAGGTTTGCCAATTTCCTGTTTTCTAATATTTGGTCTAAACATTATATAGATTCCATTCAAATTAACGGTTTCGAAAAAATCGGCGTTAAAGATAGAGGTGCCTATTTTGATAATGCTGGGATAATAAGGGATATGGTACAGAATCATCTTGTTCAGCTGCTTTGTCTTCTCACAATGGATACCCCTGTGAGCCTTGATCCGGAAGAGATAAGAATACAGAAAATGAATATACTGAAAACTTTGAAGGTTGTATCATGTCAGAGGTTTCAGTATGAAGGGTATATTGACGAAAGCGACATAAAGGAAGGTTCCCAAACGGAAACTTTTGCGGATATTGAGCTGAAGATTGATAATCACAGGTGGTACGGAGTACCGATTTATATAAGGACTGGAAAAGCATTGGCTCGAAAAGGAACCGAAATCGGCGTAACTTTTAAATCACTCCCCAAAATACTATATAATTCGGAAGGTAAAGTTAACCCTAACAGAATAGTATTTAAAATACAGCCTTCAGAAGGTATTTCTGTCGATTTAGCAAATAAAGTTCCGGGAAATAAGATACAAATTGATAATACAAATATGTCGTTTAGATATAAGGATTCGTTTACTGAAGATATACCGGACGCGTACCAGAAGCTGCTTTTTGATATACTGCACAGGGACAAGACCCTTTTCGTAAGCGGAAAGGAAACTGAACTGTCATGGAAAGTTTTTGATTCGATACTGGATAATGGAGATGTAAAGAAATATAAAAAAGGTACTGTACCGTGTCCCCGTTTTTGTGAAGAATGGATAGATTTCGAAAGCTATAGAAGTATATGTCAGGAAAGGGAGTGAATTTATGGAACATTTAATACTTGATAAGAATTCTTTACATTTCATTAAATACTTTAAAAATTACGAAGAGCTTGCTTTTTTGTCTGTCCCCTATTTGGCAGAAACTAAAGTTGCTATATCCGGGGGTAATACCTATAAAAAATTGTTTGAGTACTGGAAATATTATAAAAATCGGCTGAAGAATACAGAATTTTTTCCTGTTGATGAACGAAAAGTACCATTTAATAGTGAAGACAGTAACTGGGGGGCTGCTTATAGAAACTTTCTTTCAAAAATAAACAGAGATTCTGATAAGGGAAACTATACTCAATCGGCTGTTGAATACACAGAATTGTTAAAAGAGAGTTTCGGTGCATATGATATTATTTTTAATGCAGTTTTTCTTGGTGTAGGTGATGACGGGCACACAGCGAGCCTTTTCCCCGGAACTGAACATGTGGATGATTTGACAAACCCTGTTATTGAGACACTAAGTCCTATTCCGCCTTTTGAAAGAATAACACTCGGCAGCAGGGTAATTACTGCAGCAGAACATCTAATAGTAATTGTTGAAGGTGAGAATAAAAGAGAAGTGTTTCGCAGAATACTGGAAAATGACTGTACACTGCCCGTTGTCAGGATTCTAAGCAGATACAATAACGGCATAATCTTTGTGAACAATAAATTAAAGCATTTATATACTAAGATATAACAGGCAGGATATCCGGAATTTCGCGTCTACGCGGTGTAAAAGGTTTTGTTAGTGCAGCTTTAAAATCTTCGTAATTCTTGAAGTCATCGATTGAGTCGTTTTCGCTTGTGCTGAGAATTTTACATTTAACCATATTGAAAACTATATTTCCTACAGCAGTTCCGCTGTCTATCCCCCAGTAGAGAAGAACATTATACGCGAGCGGGCCGTAAGTTTTTACAGCATATTCAATCACCCCATCAAGAAGTTCTTTTCCGGAAATGTGCCGCTTTTCATTTTTAACTTTATTTTTCTCGACAGTGTATACTACAGCATCATTTATGAATTCATAAGCATCTTCATGATAACGCTGGTCATTATTAATTATAGTTTTTAGCTTATTGTAAAAATCTACAGTTTTCATTGTTCTGTTTCAGCTTTTTGTTTATAAATTATAATTTATTATGTAAATAATTTCAAATACGGGAAAATAGAAAAGAAAGAACTTAAGTGATATTATATTCATTTAGTTTTCTGTGAAGTGTTCTCCTGCTTATGCCGAGTTTGGCTGCGGCTTCCGTCCTGTTGCCGCCGGATTCATCCAGAGCCTGTATTATCAGCTTCTTTTCATTTTCTTCAATATTAAGAGTGCCGGCGGGGCTATACTTTTTCGCAAGCTCAGGAGAATAGTCTTTTACCATAGAAGGTGGAAGTTTTGCTGTTGTTAGAGTTTTTTCTCTGCAGAGTACGACCATTCTTTCGATGCAGTTCCTGAGTTCCCTGATATTTCCAGGCCAGTTATATGAAGTAAGAATGTTTAATGCTTCATCAGTAATTCCTTCCACTTTTTTGTTATTTTCCTCTGCGGCCTGTTTTATGAATGTATGAACAAGAAGCGGAATATCCTCTTTACGCTCGCGGAGCGGAGGAAGTTCAATATTAAGGATATTGAGTCTGTAATAAAGATCTTCTCTGAATTCTCCGTTTTTCACCATCTCCTCAAGATTTTTATTTGTGGCGGCAATAATTCTGGTATCGGTTTCTATTGGAGTCGTGCTTCCTATTCTTTCAAACATTTTTGTTTCGAGAACCCTGAGAAGTTTTACCTGGGTCGCTTGGTCTATTTCGCCAATTTCATCAAGAAAGATGGTGCCGTTGTGTGCAGCTTCAAATCTACCGATTTTTCTTTCAATAGCCCCGGTAAAAGCTCCCTTTTCATGTCCGAAAAGTTCACTTTCCAAAAGGTTGGATGACAGTGCTGCACAGTGAACAGGGACAAAGGCACCGGTACGTTCGCTAAGACCGTGTATTGCCTGGGCAGCGAGTTCCTTGCCGGTTCCGCTTTCGCCGGTTAAGAGAACTGTTGCCTTAACAGGAGCGACCTGCCTGATTAAGTCAATAACAGTTTCCATTTTAGCTGATTTGCCGATTATACTTGATATATTATGTTTCAGGTTTAACTGTTTTTTTAACTTTTTGTTTTCTGTTTGAAGTTTTCTGGATTCAAGTGCTCTTTCAATTGTAAGTTCAAGACCATCCAGGTTGATCGGTTTTGAGATAAAGTGGTAGGCACCTTCTTTCATTGCTTCAACTGCGGTTTCTATTGAACCGTAGGCGGTTATGATTATACATAGCGGGGGAGTATTCTTTTTCAAAGTTTCCTTTAATACTGCCATCCCGTCCGCTCCCGGCATCTTAATATCAGTTATGACTATATCAAAATCATTTTTTTTTAGAATATTGATACCTCTTATACCGTCTTCAGCAACAGTGATGTCATATTTTAAACGCAGTATTTTAGCTATACCGTTTCTGGCATTCCGGTCATCTTCAATCAGTAGTATTTTAGGTTTAATATTACTCATGTTTATTGTTCACTTTTGTGTTTTGTTCATCATTAGGTTGTTTTAATAATTTTAGCCGTTGAGTTTTTAATGGAAATTTTATCGTGAACATTGCTCCTTTTCCCGGGTCGCTCTCTACGGCTAACAAGGCGCCGTGTTCTCTTACAATTCTTTCTACAATCATTAACCCAAGGCCTGTTCCGCCTTTCTTTTTCGTAAAATAAGGCTCAAAAATATTGTTCATATCGTCTGCTGTTATTCCGCAACCGGTATCAGAAATCGATAGATAGATGTAATCCTCATCGTTATCACAGTTTATCTGAATTGTTCCGCTTTCGGACACGGCCTGAGATGCATTTTTTATTAGATTATATAATGCCTGTTTTATCTGATTAGGATCCACTTTGATATCAGGGAGGTAGTCAGGCCAGCGGGTTTCAACCTTTATTGATCTGCTGTCCAGTTCTGTACTGATAAAATTTATAGTCTGCTTTATAAGCAGTTTTAAGTCAGTTTTCTCCATTTCCGGCTTCGATGGGCGGATAGCGCTTAAAAACTGTGTAATGATCAGGTCAAGACGTTTAACTTCGCTCTTAGAAATATCAATCATTTCCAGGGCCTCGGTGTCTGTTACATTATTTTCTCTAAGATGTCTGGACAGCAGCTCCAGGTGTATGTTAAGGCTGTTAAGCGGGTTTCCGATTTCATGTGCTACACTGGCAGCCAGTATTGACATAAGATTCAGTTTTTCGGATTCGAAGTTTTCAAGATCGGATAAGCGTCTTTCAGTAATATCCGTGAGTATTATGGTAGCCAGTTCTTCTTCGCTTTTATGCGGGACAATATAGAAATTAAGTATTCTGCGTCTCGGATAATTTATTTGAATTTCCTGTCGGGAAACTCTATACCATTCTTCTTCATCCTCCTGCATAATACGTTTCCAGTCAACTCCTCTGAGAAATTTGGATATTCGCTGATCGCTGAATTTTTCAGGGAAGCCAAGCAGGTCAATTGCACTCTGATTTGCATATTGAATATGCAGATAACGGTCTACTACAACAATTCCTTCCTTTATTGTATTAAATACTGTCTCCAGAAAACCTTTCTGTTTTACTAAACGTAAAATAAAGGCCTGAACATTACTCGAATCAAGGTCATCAAGCTTCTTTATAAGTGTGTCTAAAAAATTCTCTTTCATTTGTTGTCTTTATTTTTTGAATCTTTGTTAAAAAGCTTTTTCTATCGAAAAAAAATACAGCAGCTGCTTTGCTTAAACATTGCTTATTTGTTGAAAAAAAATATAGAGGTGTATACCGGGTAAGCTGGATAAAGCGGACTTTACACCTATACCCTTTAATATATACAGCAGTAAATAAAATTCAAAATGTTTTTTGTCAAACAGTGGCATTGTGGCACTTCGAATTACAGTATTATATTGGGACAATATGTCTGCAGAAGCTTTATTAATACTTGAAGCAGCCTGTGACTCTCCTGAAAAGCAGCTTAATCAGCTATTTGAAGTTTATGATTTCCCAACTTCATTATCTTTAAGGTATCTGTCAATGGCATTTTGCCAGGAGGGAATTTTTTTATTAATGGTATTTTCCAGCTTGTTGCTGTCAAGTTTACTGAAAAGAGGCCTTGCAGCCGGTAGGTTAAAACTGGAAGTTTTAACTCCATTTACTGTACCGTTCCGGCCGGTTTGCTTCAGTAGATATTCGGCCTGTTCTTTTTTGCTGCAATGGCCTTTATTAGTTAGATGATAAAGTCCGAATTTATTTGTTTTAAGTAAAAGCCAGCTGTATAGTGCAAGGTCGTAAGAGTATGTCGGTGCAGATATCTGATCATCAACAATATATAAATCTTTTTTATCTTTGCTCCATTTTATTACCTGATTATTAAAATTTTGACCTGATCTTCCGAAGACCCAGGAGGTCCTGATTACAAAGGATTTATTGTATTTTGTTAAAACTGCTTTTTCTCCGTCTAATTTACTTTTCCCGTAAATGGAAAGCGGATTGGGTTTATCTGTTTCTTTATAGGGTGTCCCTTTTTTTCCGTCGAAAATAAAATCAGACGAATATGTAACAAACACAGCATTCAAGCCTTTAGCTTTTTCAGCGAGATATTCAGGGGCTTTAAAGTTCAGGGCAAAACAGTTTTCCTGATCTGTTTCGGCTTTATCAACATTGTTATAGGCTGCACAGTTAATGATATGAGAAAATTTTTCTTTTTTCAGGAAAACATCAATTTTATCCTTATTGCAGATATCAAGTTCATTATAATCAGTTGCTGTAAATTCTATATTTTCCGTTTTGAAGAGTTTCTGAAACTCTATTCCCAGTTGTCCGCCTGCTCCCGTAATAAGTATTTTCATAGGCTTTACTGTCTTTCTGTTTTAAAAATATTTAGGTTAAATTTAATGTGAATTGCATGTATGTTTGAAGTTTACTGTCCTTTGTGGATAATTTTAGATGTTTTTTATTGATTCCATATTCTTCTAAAGGCCAGGGTATAGCAAGTTTACTGTCATTCCAGATAATCCCTGAGTCAAATTCCGGATGATAATATTCAGTGACCTTATACATGAATTCAGTATTATCCTCCAAAGTAAGAAAACCGTGGGCAAAGCCTTTCGGTACAAGAAACATTTTCCTATTTTCCGCACTTATTATTAATCCGTAATATTTCCCGAAAGTTTGGCTGTTTTTTCTTAAGTCAACTGCCACATCATATACAGAACCATTAGTTGCCCTGACAAGTTTGTCCTGTGAATACTGAGTCTGAAAATGCAAGCCCCTCAAAACACCTTTTTCGGATTTTGAATGATTGTCCTGCACGAAATTATAATAGAGCCCGTTCTTAGCAAATTCCTTTTTGTTGTAACTTTCAAGAAAAAAACCTCTACTGTCCCCGAAAACCTGAGGCTCTATTACAACCAGATCTTTTATACCCGTTTCAGTTATTTTGAATTCTGCCATATTATCCTTCTTCGTTTATTACATCTATTAGATACTGTCCGTATAAAGTTTTAGAAAGGTCCCGGGCCAGATGCTGAAGATTATCTTTTTTTATCCATCCATTTTTATATGCAATTTCCTCAATACAGGCAATCATTATACCCTGTCTGTGCTGGATGGTTTTAACAAAATTTGCCGCGGAAAGCAGGTCATCGTGTGTACCGGTATCAAGCCATGCCATTCCTCTCCCCATCTTTACAACTTTAAGAGCTTTTTCCTTTAAATAAACTTTATTAAGATCAGTTATCTCAAGTTCTCCGCGTGCTGAAGGAGCTAAATTTCTGGCTTTTTTTACTACAGTTTCGTCATAGAAGTATAGACCTGGTACAGCTAATCTTGATTTAGGTTTTGGCGGTTTCTCTTCAAGTGAAATTGCATTATTCTTTTCATCCATTTCAACTACTCCGTAGCTGCTTGGATTTTTAACGTGATAACCAAAGATTACTGCACCATTTGAAAGGGAGCCGGCGCCGGTGAGCATATCGATGAAATTACTTCCGAAGAAAAGATTGTCGCCAAGAACAAGGGCACATTTGTCACCGGGCTCAAGGAATTTTTCTCTGTCCGCTATCAGAAAAGCTTCTGCTAATCCATTAGGGGCATACTGCACTGCATAAGAAATATTCATTCCGATTTGTTTTCCGTCACCGAGTAATTTTTTAAAAACGGGAAGGTCTCTTTGTGTAGAGATGATTAATATCTCCCTTATCTTAGCAAGCATAAGAGTTGAAAGAGGATAGTAGATCATCGGTTTGTCATAAATTGGATTGATCTGTTTAGATACAGCTTTTGTAATTGGATATAATCTTGTTCCACTGCCTCCGGCTAATATTATACCTTTCATTTTTACCACACTTTTTATTGTTTTCAAACAGTAAATTCATACATAAACTATTATAATTTTATTAAATTACTATAAAGATTAACAGTTTGACAGCCAAAAAAATAAAATTAATTATTTTTTGGAAGAAAAGGAAAAATATTTATGTCGGAAATTATAAAACTTTCATCTTACAGAGATGTTGAATGCTATTTTGAACAATTGAAAATAAACGGTTTTTTCTGTATTGCTATAGATATCGAATGTGAGATGAATTTACACTGTTACGGGGAGCATCTTTGTCTTATACAGTTATTTAGCGGGAATGAGAAAATTATAATAGATCCTTTCGATTTTCAATCTCAACAGGAACTTCTTGATGTTCTTAAAGCTGTTTTCGAAAATAGAAAAATTCTGAAAATCAGTTACGATGCCGCAGGCGATGCCTCTGTAATTGAGAAACTGTACGGTATAAAATTTAAAAGCATAATGGATTTAAAGCCTGCTGTCGAACTGCTTAACTACGAGAAACAGGGCCTTTCGGATGTCCTGGAAAAGGAACTTAATATTCCGCCTCTGCCAAAAAAGAAGTTTCAGACCTATAACTGGATGAAACGCCCTATCAGTCCGGAAGCCCTCGAATATGCAATGTGTGATGTTATTTATCTGTTCGATCTGAAAAATATCTTAATGGATAAAATTATTAAAAAAAAGCTTCTGGATAATTATATGCTGCTCAATATATCTTTACAAAACCGTGAATTTCATAAGTCCGGGCCGGAAGATATTTACAGAAAACGGAAAGGATACAGCAGGTTGTCTAAGAATGGAAAGAAAATTTTCAGAGATATATATGATTTAAGAGAGAAATATGCTGAAAAAGTTAACAGGGCCCCGAACTTTCTGTTATCAAATGATAAAATTATAATACTTTCCAAACGTAAAATTGATCCTGACAGCTACTTTGAAAAGTTTGTCACGCATAGGCTCCCCGTAAAAACAAGAATGGAATTTATTAATGAACTTACAGATTTGTATTCCAAAAATTGTTTTTAATGGAAATACAGTTCTTTCCTTCATAATTGAATCTTTACCTGAATATTGGTTGTTCCTTTTTCGATATTGGATATTCAGTACAATACAATGTTTTTGGTATATGATCGAAAATAACAAAAACATACATCTATTTTAAGTTTATATCACTTATTATCAGAACTGCAGCATTGTCAGGTTTTTACTGCCTGTACTTGCAGTTTTTGTCACAAAATAATTTATTAAATTAAATTAATGGGTCATTACGACACACTTTGTTGACTATATATAGACAATTTCAACTCTGTTTGAAAATAGAGTAATTTATTTATGATAAATAATTCTGTCGAGTTATTATTACTCAATCCTCCCTTGAAAAGACAATTATTATAACAGGAAAATATTTTAGTTAAATAATACTGGCATAAAGCCTGCTAATAAGAAATTCGTTTACTTTAAAAAAAAATATTTTAGAAATAGAAAGGATTTATTATTATGGGTAAAATTTTAGGAATTGACTTAGGAACAACGAACAGCTGTATGGCTGTTATGGAAAGAGGTGAAGTTGTTATTGTCCCTAATGCTGAAGGGCAGAGGACAACTCCTTCAATAGTTGCTTTTACTAAAAGCGGTGAACGTCTTGTTGGGCAGACCGCAAAAAGACAGGGAGTTACAAATTCAAAGAATACTATTTTTTCTATTAAACGTTTCATGGGACGCCAGTATGACGAAGTTAAAGAAGAGCTTCATTATGTCCCTTACGAAGTTGTTAAGGCTAAAAATGGTGACGCACATGTAAAAGTTAAAGATAAAACTTACTCTCCGCCGGAAATTTCAGCTATGATTCTTCAAAAGCTGAAAGCTGATGCTGAATCATACCTCGGTGAGAAAATAACTCAGGCTGTAATTACCGTACCGGCTTACTTTAATGACAGTCAGAGACAGGCTACAAAAGACGCCGGAAAAATCGCGGGTCTTGAAGTACTTCGTATCATTAATGAACCTACCGCTGCTTCTCTCGCTTATGGTCTTGACAAGAAGAAAGATGAAAAGATAGCAGTATATGACCTTGGCGGAGGAACCTTCGATATCTCTATACTTGAACTTGGAGACGGTGTATTCGAAGTGAACGCAACTAACGGTGATACACATCTCGGAGGAGATGATTTTGACCTGGTTATCATAGACTGGCTCGCTGAAAACTTTAAACAGGAAAATGGTATTGACCTCAAACAGGATAAACAGGCACTGCAGCGGTTGAAAGAAGCGGCAGAGAAGGCCAAATGTGAGCTTTCAAGCAGTCAGTCAACTGATATTAATCTTCCTTTTATTACAGCTGATCAGAGCGGACCTAAACATCTGAACATTACTATTTCACGCTCCAAACTCGAACAGCTTATTGATGAGCTTCTTTTAAAAACAAAAGGTCCTGTCACTTCATGTCTGAAAGATGCAGACCTCTCTGCAAGTGAAGTTGATGAAGTTATTATGGTCGGGGGTATGACCAGAATGCCCAAGGTTCATGATGTAGTGAAAAATTTCTTCGGTAAAGACACTAATAAAGGGGTAAACCCGGATGAAGTAGTGGCACACGGTGCGGCTATACAGGGAGGTGTTCTCGGAGGACAGGTTGATGATGTTGTGCTTCTCGATGTTACACCTCTTTCACTTGGAATTGAAACTCTCGGAGGAGTATGTACTAAACTTATTGAAAGAAATACAACCATTCCTACCAAGAAAAGTGAAATATTCAGTACAGCTGCAGATAACCAGCCTTCTGTAGATATTCATGTACTGCAGGGAGAACGGGAAATGGCTGCTCATAACAAATCAATTGGCCGTTTCAGACTTGACGGTATTCCGGCAGCTCCGAGAGGTGTTCCGCAGATTGAAGTAACATTTGATATTGATGCAAACGGTATATTACATGTTACAGCTAAAGATCTGGGCACCGGTAAGGAACAGAAAATAACTATTACTGCAAGCTCCGGTCTGAGCGAGGATGAAATTAAGAATATGGTCGATGAAGCTGAAAAACACGCTGAAGAAGACAAAAAACAGAAAGAACAAATAGAAATAAGAAATAAAGCTGATTCAATGATCTATAATACAGAGAAACAGCTTAAAGAAATGGGGGACAAACTTCCCGATAATGTTAAGAAACCTGTTGAAGATTCTGTTGCCAAACTCAAAGAACAGCATAAGGCCGACGATACAGAAGGTATGAAAGCTACTATGCAGGAACTTGAACAGACTATGCAGAAATTCGGCGAAGAAATATATAAAAATACACAGGCTCAACAGCAGGCACAGGGCCAGTCTGCTCAGCAGGGTCAGGGAGAAGACTCTGGTGCAGCAGAAGCAGAAGGTGAAAAAAAGAAAAAGAAAGACGATGACGTTGTAGATGCGGAAGTCGTTGACGAATAATTTATTGTTCGGCAGCAGGATGACAGTCCTGCTGCTTAATATACAAACCCGTATACTTCTAAACTTTTAATAACCAAACCAAAAAGGAGAAAAAAGAATGAGTATCAAACCATTAGGTGACAGAGTTCTTGTTGAACCTGTAGAAGTAAAAGAACAGGTAAAAGGGGGAATAATTATTCCCGACAGCGCCAAAGAAAAACCGCAGGAAGCTAAAGTTGTGGCCCTCGGTACCGGCAAAACTGATGAAAAAGGAAATAAAGTTCCTTTTGATGTGAAAGTCGGAGATATTGTTGTTATCAGCAAATACGGCGGAACAGAAATTAAATACGATGACAAAGAATACAAAATTTTAAGTACAGACGATATTCAGGCTATTGTTGTATAAACTATTAAAATAGGAGAAAATATAAAATGTCAGGAAAACAGTTGATTTTTGATGATAAAGCTCGTCGTGAACTACTTTCAGGCGTGGAACAGCTGAGCAGAGCTGTAAAATGTACTCTCGGCCCAAAAGGACGTAATGTTGTACTCGATAAAAAATTCGGTTCACCTACTGTAACAAAAGACGGAGTAACTGTAGCAAAAGAAATCGAACTTGAAGAACCATATCAGAATATGGGTGCTCAGATGGTTCGCGAAGTTGCCAGCAAAACCTCTGATATTGCCGGTGACGGTACTACTACTGCAACAGTCCTCGCTGAAGCTATCTATCGTCAGGGACTGAAAAATGTTACTGCCGGTGCTAATCCTATGAGCCTTAAACGCGGTATTGATAAAGCTGTTCAGTCAATGGTTGAAGAGCTTCCCCGCATCAGCAAAACTGTTGAAGAGAGAGAACAGGTTGCTCAGGTTGCTACAATTTCGGCAAACGGGGATTCTACAATTGGCGAAACAATTGCTGATGCTATGGATAAAGTTGGAAAAGACGGCACAATAACTGTCGAAGAAGCAAAATCAATCGAAACTACACTTGATGTAGTTGAAGGTATGCAGTTTGATAAAGGTTATCTTTCACCTTATTTTGTTACAGATCAGGAAAATATGGAAGTTGCGCTCGAAGACTGCCTTATTCTGATCCATGAGAAAAAGATAAGCAATCTTAACGATATGCTTCCTCTTCTTCAGGCTGCTTCAAAGCAGAACAAACCTCTTTTGATTATCGCAGAAGATATTGAGGGTGAAGCTCTTGCTACACTCGTAGTTAATAAACTGCGCGGTACCTTGAATGTCTGCGCCGTAAAAGCTCCGGGATTCGGCGATCGCAGAAAAGCCATGCTTGAGGATATAGCTGTATTAACAGGCGGTCAGTGTATTACTGAAGACCTCGGTATTAAACTTGAAAATGTGACTGTTGATCAGCTGGGTAAAGCTAAACGTGTCACAGTTGACAAAGAAAATACTACAATCGTAGAAGGAACAGGTAAACAGGCTGATATTATCGGAAGAGTTAACCAGATAAGAAAACAGATCGAAGAAACAACCTCTGATTATGACAGAGAAAAACTTCAGGAAAGACTCGCCAAGCTTGCCGGTGGTGTTGCTGTAATTAATGTCGGTGCTGCTACAGAAACTGAAATGAAAGAAAAGAAAGCACGTGTAGAAGATGCTCTTCACGCAACAAGAGCAGCTGTTGAAGAAGGTATAGTGCCGGGCGGAGGAGTAGCATTGCTTCGTGCCGCAAAAGCTCTTGACAATGTCGGTGCTGTAGAAGATGAGGCTATAGGTGTTGAAATAGTCAGACGTGCTATCCAGGAACCTCTTCGTCAGCTCGCAGCTAATGGCGGCTATGAAGGCTCTGTAATTGTTAAGGAAATACTTGATACAGACGGTAATCACGGATTTAACGTTGCAAAAGGTGAATATGCCGATATGCTCGAAGACGGCGTAATTGATCCAACTAAAGTTACCAGGTCTGCGCTGCAGAATTCAGCTTCTATTTCAGGACTCCTCCTGACTACTGAATGCTTAATAACAGACATCCCGGAAAAAGAAGAAGCACCTGCAGCACCTGCAGGCGGTGCTCCCGGAATGGGCGGAATGGGAGGAATGGGCGGAATGATGTAATTTATTCTGTCTGATAAACTCTCAATTATGTAATTATAAAGGACGCAGATTAATCTGCGTCCTTTTTTTTGTTTGCCCGGCAAAGCTGGCAAACCCGTCATGCTGAAAGAAGCATGAAATGCCCCGCACAGAGGGAAATTAATCTGATTTGCAAGGGCGATTCTGGCAACGGAATTGTCTGAAAACTCACAGCTGCAAAGGTATTCTGATTGTTTTTCAGAAGGTCAGTCAGGTAGATGAAATACAAATGCATCAGCGGACACACAGTATTCTTGCAAAACTTCCCGAAGCAATAAAAAAGATAATGCGCAAAAGATTCGAAGTTAATCCCAGTTTAAAATTAACACCAATAGAACAAAGTAAAACTACACATAAAAAACAGAGATGAACTTTTCCCGATACTAAAAGTACTTCATTGGATACTTGTAACGCCTGAGTTAAATAAACAAATATTTACGATTCGGACATTTGTCCTATAATCGTAAATGTAATGGGTATTTAAAGCTGGCATACCTCGTTTATCTGTTATATAGATAAATTAAATAGAAAAAAAAGAGGTACACCATGATAAAATGTAACACCAGCAGCT
>JAIPJT010000006.1 GCA_021733985.1 Victivallales bacterium
AAATTGGTATTATGTTACCAGTTTTTATCCATAAAATACAGGCAACAACTTCAATATTTGTCTTTAAAATTTTCTTTAAAAAACAACTTTATGAGAAAATTTTAAAGACAACTCGTGCTATACCCGATATAATGAATTACAGATTTTTATGATGAACCGAAAATATTCACCACCAACTTGTGCAATTGATAAATGCCTTTCTCCGCCATGATTTAGTTCGTCCATAGTATAATATTTTCTTTTATCATGGCTTTTATATTTTCTTTGTTGTGCATAAACTGATTATGAGTTTTTATGTCCAGAGGTATAAAGTTGTCTCTTGAACAACATATATGTTATCGAAGGCAACATGAAATATAAAATTCCCTTAAATAACCACTTTTTTTTTATACATGTTATAATCTTGCCTTAATTTTAATTTATGGATTAAAAATCAAAAAATGAATAATTTAATAAAAGGTTAACCAATTCTTAGAATAATTGCAGGTTGTACGAGGATTAATGTAACTGTCAAATTTGCAGTAGTTTAGTCTTATGTTTTGTAACTGTGTTATGCATCATTCACTTTAAAGAGGGAGGACTCGGGTCATAATGAATGCTGGAATCAGTAAGATTGAGAACGCTTGTGATGAGAATGTTTATGTGGAGACTCCAGAACACTCGCATCCGGGTGTAATGACAAAGGCTACTTATAGAAGAGAAACAAATAAGTTGGCTTTAACTTTTTTTGGGACTGCAATTGGTGCAGGTCTATTATATCTACCTGTCCAGGCAGGTGCGGCTGGTTTATTATTGTCGCTGCTTGGAATGATTGTAATGTATCCTATTACCTATTATTGTCAGAAATATTTTGTTTCTATGATGACAAATGCGGAGAATAATTCAAGTATTGCAGATGCTGTAGGAGAATTTTTAGGCGATAAGATCAAGAACTTTTTTAATATAGTTTGGATATTAATGCTTTTGGCCGGATTAATATCATATGGTACCGGTCTGGTAGCTAATCTTGCAGAATTTATAGGTAAAGCCGGAATTACAAATATTCAACTTGATGGTAATGTTTATTTTATCGTAGCTATAATTGGTACATTGACAGTTTTGGCATTATTTTCGGATAAATTTATTATCAATTTAATTCAAAGAGCAACGATTGGACTTATAATAGTTATTGCTATAATTTGTCTGTTATTTATACCATTTTGGAATATCAATAATTTATTTGCCTACCATTATACACTCCACAGTGTTATTAAAAGTTCATTTTTAATGGCGCCAATTCTTTTGTTTGCAGTTATTTATTACTGTGCAATGCCTTCCTGCGTTTCATATGTAAAAAAAGAATATAAATTATTACCTATGAAACAGGTAGAAAAAGTTTTACATACTGCAACAATTAAGGGCTCTTTACTACTTAGCTTTTTCACTGCATTATTTGTCTTTTCATTGGGAATATCTCTTTCTCCTGAAAGTTTGAGTTATGCATTACATCATAATCTTTCAGCATTGGCTGTAATCAGTCAAAGTTTTCCCGGGACATCTGCCATATACTTAAAAATTCTAATATTCTTAGGGTATGCAATGACTATAATTGCATTAGTTACAACATATTACGGTGTGCAGTTAGGATTAATTGAGGGACTTGTATTTAGACTCAAATTTATACATGCCTCATATAAAGTAAAAAAGAATATTGTAATAATAACAGTAAATTTAATATATGTAATTGTTATTATTTTTAACTTCAGCGTACTAAAGATTTTAGGACTTATTGTAATACCTTCGATAGCACTTTTAGTATTTGTTATACCTACAATTATTATTTTTAAAACTCCGAAGTTAAAAAAATATCGTAAGGCAAGTTGTGTTATTGTTGGGATTGCAGGACTATTCAATATTTTCTCTTATATGCTGGGACTAATTTTTTAAATATTGTAGGAGTATTAAATGGAACATAAATATGAAATACCGCTTTTATATGATAGACATAATCATGTAGGCTTTTACGCTGCTCTAACAAATTGTCTAGATGTTAGACATGACAAAGATTATGATAATGTTATCAAAACAATAAAAAAGCTTCCGAATAAAATGAACCTTGTTATGGGGTGGACATTTCTTGATTACAATAATGAAGATATTGAATCTTTGCCGCCGGTCCTAATATGTGATCAGATGTTGCATTCTTTTATCATTAATAAAAAGGGCAAAGAAATTTTAATTAAAGAGAACGCAGCTTTTGTTGAAAATGTTGATAATTCAGAATGGATTGAAAAAAAATTACCCTCAATTTTAACTTTGATACCTAGAATACAGGGAATTACTGAACAGGATATGGTTGAGTTTTTTTACAAATTAGAGGAAAATGGAATTTATTCAACAGACGATATGTTAGCAATCGATAATGAGTATGTTGCTCTTGTAAAAAATGGGAAATTTGCAAATCGTTGCAGACTGTGGGCTGATCATGAAACATATAATAACTTAAGTCCAGAAAACAAGAAAAAAATTGCTGGAATAAAAATTTTCCTAGATGGTGCGCTAGGGCCAGAAACTGCAGCTACAAGAGGCTATGTTTCCGGAAAAAATGGTTTGCTTTTGTATTCTGATGATGAGCTTCAGCAAGTCTTAACGTTTATTAGTAATGAGAGACTGCCTGTAGCAATACATTCTGTTGGAGAGCGTGGTATTGAGCAACTGTTGAATATTCTTGAAAGTAGTTCTCTTCCAATTCCATATATTAGGGTTGAACATGCAATGTTTATCACAGAAGATATTGCAAGAAGATGTAAAAAAGCTAACATAATTCTTTCAATGCAGCCTAATTTTTCATTTGATTCATTACTTTTCAAAGGAAAATTGACAGATGAACATTTAGAACAAAATAATCCTTTTAGAATGTTAATAGATAAAGTTGGTTATGCTCCCGGAGAAGATATGTTTTTTAGCTCAGATGGCATGCCATATGGAGTTAAAGCTGCATTGGAAAGTTCACTATTTCCACCTTTTTCAGGTCAGATATTAACTTTGGATGAAATGGTGAAAGGTTATTGCATTGAAGATAAATCAAAAGGTACAATACAATTTAATATTGAAAATAATAAGTTTTGTGATCTGATGGTTCAAATAAGTATAGGCTAAGACTTTTACACTTAATTTAATTCTTCCCATTTTTGAAAAATATTAGATATAAAAGACGGTAGCTTAAAAAGGTTACTTGTATCCCGGATTATTTCAATATGTTTTAATTACTAATTCTCGACCTTATCATTCGATACAGGTCATACCGTATGGTGTGATGGATAAATAAATTAAATCGGCTTTTGTATACATTTTTTGGGTTTAATCCGCCACTGCATTCTCTACAAGTTTAAATCTATATATAGGACAGATTTTATATAGAACCTTGAATTCCTTCTGTCTATGGAATAACATAATATTAATTCGCAATCACTCTAATTTTCCCGGAGTATTAAAAATATGAGAACAGATAAGAATAAAATTCACACAAGTGATTTAGTTAAAATATATGGCTATGATAAAAGATTTGCCATAGACAAATATGAATTCAAGGATATATCTTACCAGGACCTTATGCGTGAACGCATTATTAATGTCCTGTTGATATGTTCAAATTATGATGCATTTATGCTGGAGGAAGATGGACGTATCAATGAAAAAATTTTTCTGGAATACACCTCTTACAACCTCCGTTACCCCCCTCAGTTTACACACGCCCGTTCTTCTAATAAGGCTTTTAAACTTTTAAAAGAAAAAGACTTTGACCTGGTAATAACTATGCTTAATGTCGGCAAAATTGATGCTTTTGCCATGGCAAAAGAAGTTAAATCCAGATATGCCGATATACCTATAGTCGTTCTTACACATTTTTCCCGTGAAGTAACTTTGAAACTGGCTAATGAAGATATGAGTGCAATAGATTATATTTTCTGCTGGCTTGGTAATACCAGCCTTCTTCTGGGAATAATTAAACTTATGGAAGATAAAATGAACGCTGATTTTGATGTTAAACAGAAAGGCGTTCAGGCTATTCTGCTTGTAGAGGATTCTGTAAGGTATTACTCCTCATATTTGCCAATAATTTATCAGGTGATATTTGACCAATCAAGAGAACTGATGTCAGAAGGACTCAATGAACACCAAAAAACAATGCGTATGAGGGCCAGGCCTAAAATCCTCCTGGCAAAAACTTTTGAAGATGCAGTTGAACTTTATAAAAAATATAAGGATGAGCTCTTAGGGGTTATTTCCGATGTTTCTTATTGTGCCCATGGAAAAATGGATAAACAGGCCGGCATTAAACTTGCCCGCCTTATAAGACATGACAGCGAAGATATGCCTATACTGCTCCAGTCCTCAGATAAATGGGATCAAAGTGTACTGGATAAAATAAAAGTCAGAATGGTCGATAAATATTCTAAAACACTCCTTGTTGAACTTAAACAATACATAAAAGATAATTACGGTTTTGGAGACTTTGTATTCCGGGATCCTGAAACAGGAAAGGAATTAGACAAAGCAGAAAATCTTAATGCTATGCAGGAAAAAATGGGGCAGGTTGATATTAAATCACTGATATATCACACTTCCCATAATCATTTTTCCCGCTGGCTGAAAGCCAGAGCACTTTTCTCGATCGCTGATCTTATAGCTCCATGGAGAAATAAAGATTTTCGCAATGATGAAGAACACAGACAGTTTCTTATTAAAACAATAGAAAACTACCGCAGAAAAAAAGGACGCGGAATAATAGCCAGTCATATTGATGAATATGCAATATTTACCCGGCTCGGGGAAGGCCAGCTCGGCGGTAAAGCCAGAGGCCTTGCTTTCATAGATTCCTTCATACAGAAACATAATTTAATGTTTAAATGGGAAAATGTGATGGTTGCAATTCCCAGAACTTATGTATTGGCAACAGACTTATTTGATGAATTTATGGAAGAGAATTCCTTATATGAGTATGCCCTTTCGGATGCACCGGACGAAAAAATCCTGGAACGCTTTTCTGCTTCGGAACTACCCGGACGAACAAAAAAATATGTAAAAAAGCTTTGTGAAGTTATTAAATCACCAATAGCTGTGCGTTCCTCAAGTCTTCTTGAAGACAGCTACTACCAGCCATTTGCCGGTGTATACTCCACTTTTATGATACCGAATAACCATAACAAGTTCGAAATCAGGTGTTCGCAGCTTGAACAGGCAATCAAAAGTGTCTATGCATCTGTATTTCTCAAAGAAAGCAAAGCTTATATATCTGCTACATCCAATGTAATTGACGAAGAAAAAATGGGAGTTGTTATACAGGCTATTTCAGGCGGAAAATACGGTAACAGGTTTTACCCGGCAATATCAGGTGTAGCCCGTTCTGTCAATTTCTATCCGATTGAGCCTGAAAAAAGCAGCGACGGAATAGCCAATATTGCATTCGGATTCGGAAAAACTATCGTGGACGGTGGAATATCACTGAGATTCTGTCCAAAATATCCGAAAAAAATACTTCAGCTTTCACAGCCTGAATATGCACTCAGCGATACCCAGAAGGAATTTTATGCCCTTGATCTTGACCCTGATAAATTTCATTCATCCCTTGATGAAACCGTAAATCTTAACAAACTCAAAGTTAGAAAAGCAGAAAAGGACAGAGCCCTAAAATTAGTAGCATCAACATTTGATTACCATGACCAAGTATTGCGCGACGGCATGCATGAAGGCGGCAAAAAACTAATTACTTTTTCTAATGTACTGAAGTATAACTCATTTCCCCTGGCAGATATTCTGCAGAAACTTCTTCTTATCGGACAGAAGGAAATGAATATTCATGTGGAGATAGAATTTGCGGTGAATCTTGATGTCCCGCGCGGAAAACCTATATTGTTCCATTTCCTCCAGATCAGGCCTGTCGTCGAAGCAGAAGAAAAAAATGATATAGATATTGATAATTTTACTGAAGACGAAGTAATTATATCATCCGACCTTACTCTCGGAAACGGTGTAATTGATAATGTATGCGATGTTGTCTACGTAAAACCGGAAGTTTTTGATCCTGCAAAAACCAAGCAAATAGCAGAGATAATAGATAAAATAAATTCTGAGTTTATTGCAGAAAAGAAAAATTACATACTAATAGGCCCCGGCCGCTGGGGTTCGACAGACCCATGGCTCGGAGTTCCCGTTAAATGGTCCCAGATTTCAGCTGCCAGGCTTATTATAGAATCAGGACTGAAAGGCTTTCAGATTGATCCAAGCCAGGGAACACATTTTTTCCAGAACCTTACATCTTTTAATGTAGGTTATTTCACAATAAACCCCTTTAATAATGACGGGTATTATGATGTTGAGTATCTTAACAGCAAGAAGGAAGTCTATGAAGATAACTACGTCCGCCATGTCCGTTTTGAAAGCCCTGCAATTATAAAAATTGATGGAAAAAAGAAAAAAGGCGTTGTTTACAAGCCTGAAAAATGTATTAAATAATTATTAGATGTAGCTTTACATATATTTTATTTTACTGGAGTTTTATATGACTACACAGAAAAAAGGTCGAGCTTTTAAAAATCAAAAAGAACAAAGCGGTCACAGATTGCTTGAAACAGATAAGTATGATTTCAAAGAAGTAACTTACCAGGAACTTATGCGTAAACGCATTATTAATGTTTTACTGATATGTTCAAACCATGATGCATTTATGCTCGAAGAAGACGGCAGAATTAATGAAAAAATATTTTTAGAATATACTTCTTATAATCTGAGATATCCACCGCGATTCACCCATGCCCGGTCTTCTGAAAAAGCTTATAAGCTACTGGAGGAAAAAGACTTTGATTTAGTAATAACAATGCTTAATATCGGTAACATTGATGCCTTTGAGATGGCCAAACAAGTTAAATCAAAACATGCTGATATACCAATAGTTGTCCTTACCCATTTTTCTCGCGAAGTATCAATAAAACTTGCTAATGAAGATATGAGCTCTATAGATCATGTCTTCTGCTGGTTAGGGAATACAGCTTTGCTTTTAGGAATTATAAAGCTTATAGAAGATAGAATGAATGCTGATTTGGATGTTGAAATTAAAGGCATCCCGGCAATACTTCTTGTTGAAGATTCCGTAAGATTTTATTCCTCCTACCTTCCAGCCTTTTATAAAACAATATTTGAACAGAGTCAGGAACTCGTAAGCGAAGGCCTGAATGCCCACCAGAAAAACCTGCGTATGCGTGCCAGGCCTAAAGTGCTTCTGGCCAAAACATTTGAAGACGCAGTTGAACTCTATGAAAAATATCAGGAGGATCTTTTAGGATTAATTTCCGATAAGTCATACCCACGAGAAGGCAAAATGGATAAAGAAGCCGGAATAAGATTGGCCCGTTTAATAAGAAAAAACAATAAAAGTATACCTATTTTAATACAGACTTCCGATTCATGGGAAAAGAAAATGGAAGAAGAGTTACAAATTGATTTTGTAAATAAATTTTCTAAAACTCTTCTTGTTGAATTAAGACAGTATATCAGACAGAATTACGGATTCGGAGACTTTGTATTTATAGATCCCGTTGCAAAAAAAGTTATAGCAAGAGCCCGAAATCTAAATGAGCTTCAGGAAGTGATCGAAACAGTTGATTCAAAATCTCTTCTCTGGCACGGAGCACGTAACCATTTTTCCCACTGGCTGAAAGCCAGAGCGCTTTTTGCACTCTCTGACTTACTTGCCCCAATAAAACTTGAAGATTTTAATAATCTCGAAGAAATGAGGAATTATATGACCAACGCTATAGCAAATTACCGAAAAACTAAAGGCCGCGGAATAATAGCCAGCCATATCGATGAATATGCAATATTTACCAGACTTGGAGAAGGCCAGCTTGGAGGTAAAGCCAGAGGTCTAGCTTTCATTGATTCACTGATAAAAAAACATAGAATGGAACACAGGTGGGAAAATGTAATAGTTTCAATACCGAGAACTTTTGTTCTGGCAACTGATATGTTCGATGAATTTATGGAACAAAATAAACTTTATGAATATGCCCTTTCTGATGTGCCTGACGAAAATATTATAAAATGCTTTTCAAAAGCTGAACTGCCAGAGCGTATAAAAAAATATGTAGTAGACATTTGTAAGATAATAAAGACTCCAATTGCTGTTCGTTCATCAAGTCTTCTTGAAGACAGCCACTATCAGCCCTTTGCCGGAGTTTACTCCACTTTTATGATACCGAACAACCATAGTGAAGCAAAAGTCAGGCATTCCCAGCTCGAGGAGGCAATTAAAAGTGTTTATTCATCTGTATTTTTAAAGGAAAGTAAAGCATACATTTCAGCTACTTCCAATGTAATTGACGAAGAAAAAATGGGAGTAGTTATACAGTCCATTTCAGGCGGGAAATACGAGAACAGATTTTATCCTGCTATTTCCGGCGTAGCCCGTTCTATCAACTTCTATCCAATCGAACCTGAAACAAGCACCGATGGAATAGCCAATATAGCCTTAGGATTCGGAAAAACTATTGTAGAAGGCGGAATTTCACTGAGGTTCTGCCCTAAATATCCTAAAAAAATTCTACAGCTCTCACAGCCCGAGTATGCTCTAAGCGATACCCAAAAGGAATTTTACGCGCTTGACCTTGACCCGGAAAAGTTCCATTCATCTCTTGATGAGTCTGTAAATCTTCTCAAGCTTAAGGTTAGAAAAGCTCAGAACGACAAAGCTCTTAAATTCGTAGCGTCAACTTTTGATTATCAGGATCATATATTGCGTGACGGCCTTCATGAAGGAGGTAAAAAACTTATCACTTTTTCAAATATACTGAAATACAATTCATTTCCACTCGCAGATATACTTCAGAAACTTCTACTCATCGGCCAGAAAGAAATGAATAACCATGTGGAAATAGAATTCGCAGTTAACCTCGATGTTCCGGCCGGTAAGCCTAAAGTTTTTCACTTTTTACAGATAAGGCCCGTAGTAGAGGCGGATGAAAAAAACAATATAGATATTGAAAACTTTAACAAAGAAGATGTTATTGTATCGTGCGATCTTTCTCTCGGTCACGGCATAATTGAAAATATATGCGATATAGTCTATGTAAAACCGGAAGTTTTTGACCCTGCAAACACTAAACAGATAGCAGAAATAATAGATAAAATTAATTCAAAATTTATAGCAGAAAAGAAGAACTACATACTTATAGGCCCGGGACGCTGGGGTTCGACAGATCCGTGGCTCGGCATTCCGGTTAAATGGTCCCAGATTTCTGCCGCCAGACTTATAATAGAATCCGGGCTGAAGGACTTTCAGATCGACCCAAGCCAGGGAACACATTTTTTCCAGAACCTTACCTCTTTCAATATAGGATATTTCACAATAAATCCTTTTAACAATGACGGATATTATGATGTAGAATATCTTAACAGCATGAAAGAAGTCTATGAAGACGAATATCTCCGGCATGTCCGTTTCGACAGCCCTGCCGTGATAAAAATTGACGGTAAAAAGAAAAAAGGCGTCATTTATAAACCTGGAAAAAGTTGATGGTTTGGGTCTCAACGTACTCGATAGGATCTAACCCGTTTTTCAGAAAAACGGGATTATCTTTGATGAGTTCGCATAAGGACTTAAATTTTGCCTTCTCGCAAAAAAGCCAAAAACATCTTAAAATAACAGGTTGCATGGTATAACTACTTTAAACAATTTATCTCTCTTACTCCAGTATTTTCTCACCTCTCAGAGATCTGGCAGTAGGAGTAATAGAACCCGTCTTTTTAAACATACCAACAGCAATTATATGCACCTCGTCATGAATATGTTTATTAAAAGTAAATTCGGCTGTATCATAAGAAAAGGAAACTACTCTGATTACACTGCCGTCAAAAGTGCTTATTAAAATGTTTTTTGTTTTCGGACCTATCACCCCTTTTATTTTTATAGTCGTTTCCTTCTTTTTTCCGTTTACCCAGGCTGTACCTCTTATAATTGAATCCTCCTGATATTTGATTTCGGCTGTAGTTCCAATTCTAAACGAACTTCCTTCACTTATTTTCGGGATCCAGGAATGCTCTTTTTCAGTTTTACTGTTCTTAAATTGTGCAAAACCTTCTATGGTCCCGGACCATACCCCTTTCAAATCTGGATAATCAACTGCATTAATGCTAAAAGAAAACAAAAAGAAAAACAGAAAAGACAACTTCACAAAATTAAACTTTTCCCTATTCATAATAAGCCTCCATTTTATTCTTTTAATTATTAACTGCGAAACCAATATATAACATTGACAGCTTTTTCTTTTTTATCTTTACTGTCATTATAAAATATCATAAAATGAAATACAATTTTTTTTATTATTTTTTGTTAAAACTACTTGAATGTGATAGTCCGCAAACTAAGTTTCAGGATGTTATACGGATTTTTAAGTATCAGATTAATAAGAACATCCGAAAAGGCAAATTAATGGGTAAGAAGATACTTATATTAGGCGGTGGGATCAGTGGCCTCGAATGTGCGTCTCTCCTTTTTGAAAACAATGAAGTCTGGATTGTGGAAAAAGCGGATCATCTTGGTGGAATGAGTAAAGATTACTCATGCAAAGCTACTGATAAATGCAATTTCTGCGGCTGGTGTCTTACCGATAAAACTATTAGAAAAGTAAACGATAATAAAAACAAAATAAACTTTCTTTTTAATACAGAACTGAAAAAAGTAAAAAAACTTAACGGTAGATTCTCTGTTTCCTTTTCCAACGGCAGCGTCGAAAACTTTGATAAAATTATTATAGCCTGCGGGAGTAAAGAATTTAACGCTGTAAATAAACCCCGTTTCGGTTATAACCGCTACAATAATGTGATTACCGGCTATGACCTCGAACAGGACCTCAGAAAGCATGATTTTTCAAAAAACTCTGCTGTCGCATTTATACAGTGTGTAGGAAGCCGAGATGAATCCATTGAGGCATTATACTGCTCTAAGGTCTGCTGCAGATACGCTTTAAGAATGGCAAATTACATCTCTTATAAATATCCTGAAATCAAAATAACTGTATTTTATATGGACCTGCAACTTCAGGGAAAAGATATTGACCGGATTTATGAAGATATAAAAGAAAACGAAAATATCAATTTCGTTAGAGGCATTCCTTCATTTATCGAAGAAACACCAGAAAAAAAACTGACAGTTCGCCTTGAAGACACACAGACAAATCATACTTCAAGTAGTGAATTTGATAAAATTATTCTGTCAGTCGGTTTATGTCCCAATCCGGACAATGAAAAGCTTTCCAGGATTCTCGGCATCAACCTTGATTCAAACGGTTTCATTGCTGCAGATAAAAGCAGCATGACAAATATTGAAGGAATTTATGCTATCGGCACCTCCTCCGGTCCCAACAGCATAAATCAAACATTGGAATCATCAAAAATTGTATCTGAACTGTTATGATAAAGAAAATCAATAAAAAAATACTTATTACAGGTATAACACCTGAAACCCTGAAGCTGTCTTCGATTCTTGCTGAAAACGGCTTTCATATAATTCTTGCAGATAAAGAGCGGAAAAAACAACATGCAGTAAAATCTGATGATTATTCTCTTTCGAGTATTAATAATAAAAATATTAAAGTTTTGTATAATACTCAACTTACCGCACTTAACGGACAGATATGCAACTTCACAGCTTATCTTAAATCCGATGATTCGATTGTAGAAGAACAGATCGAATCTGTTATCATCGCAACTGAAGTAACAGAAAAAGAACTGGAAAATAAAAAAGGTCTCGCTTTTTCAGAATTTAAAGAAAAAGTAAAAAAGAGCTGCAATTCTGAATGTTCCAAATTGAGTATTTCAGGTATCACTCCTGAAAAAATAGCTTTGTACATTGATAATAGTGCGCTTTCAAGACTTGTATTCAGCAGTGTAATGAAATATGCAGAGTTATGTAAGAATGATTTTGGGATTGAAGTAGCAGTTTACACCCCGGATGTCTTGACAGCTGCATCAAATTTGGAAGCTGATTACCGTTCTCTTCGTGAAAGCGGTGTAGTTTTTATAAAATATACGGACAGACCGGTTTTTTCCGACAAAGCAGATAAAACTGTTATCAATCTAAATCATCCGGAGACTGAACTGAACAGCATCGAATACGACCTTGTAGTATCTGCTGAAAAAATGATTACATCCGAATATTCAAAAGAACAGCTGAAACTCATGAATATTCCTAACTATAACAATATTCATTTTATGGCCTGCACTACACCCCGAAAAGGAATTTTCATCTGCGGAAACGGCAGAGAGGATATGCTGGAAAAAGAAGCACTTAATGATGCGGAAGAATGTGCTTCCTTAATCCTTTCAGATTTTGCAGACGGAACATACGAATTTGAAGAAACCTCTGTAGAAATAGAAAAAACTAAATGTACTCTGTGCCTGACCTGTGTAAGGACATGCCCGCATAAAGCTATTGAATATATTAGAGATTCAATTGATGAACGGGCTGTCAGGATTGTTGATGAAGCATGTTTCAGATGCGGACAGTGTGTCAGCGAATGCCCGACAAAAGCATTATCATTAATAGAAAATTAGATAAAAACAGGAGAGTAAAACAATGACAGCCAAAAGAAAAAATTTATTTCTTTTATGTGAAAATTCAGGATACCTTCTGTTTGAGAAAGCCGGTATTACTCCGAACAATTCAGATATTAGAGAAATACCCTGTGCAGGCAGAGTTGAAAAAAATGAGCTTTTAGATCTCCTTGAAAATGAATACAGAAAAATTATTATCGTTTCATGCTTTGAAGGGGCCTGTCATTATGTATATGGGAATAAAAGGTGCGCAAAAAAAATAGAAGCCTTAAAAAAAGATCTGACTGAATTGTCTTTAGACACAGAAATTATAGAATTCCACAGTCTTTCAGCAAATATGCTTGAAGATTTTAGAGAAATAATCAATAAAGCAGAGTCATAAAGAAATGATTGTAGTAAAAAGAAAGCCAATAAAGGAAATTTTAGAATTTGTTAAAAACTCTAAAAATATACTTATAGCCGGATGCGGTACGTGCGCAGCTGTATGCCTGGAAGGCGGCGAAAAGGAAGCCGCTGAAATAAAAGGGCTGCTTAATCTACATTTCAAAAATGAAGATAAAAATATTTCAGCTCTCTGCGACAGCGCAGTCAGGCTATGTGATCCGGAATTTGTAAAAGATATTAAGCTTAAATGTAACGTTCTCCCCGATGTTATTATTTCTTTAGGATGCGGCGCCGGTGTACAAATGGTTTCCGATATCTTTGAAAGTGTACCTGTCTTTCCAGGTATTAATACAACTTTTCTGGGAACAAATGATGAACTGGGTGTTTTCTCCGAAAAATGTCAGGGATGCGGTGAATGCATACTGGATAAAACAGGTGGTATCTGTCCTGTTTCAAGATGTTCTAAAAGCCTGTTAAATGGACCCTGCGGCGGTTCCTCAGATGGTAAATGTGAAGTAGACGACACCATCGACTGCGCATGGCAGCTTATTTTTGACAGGTTAAAAACTATGAATATGCTTGACAAAATGCAGGAAATTATACCTGTAAAAGACTGGCGCACCTCGCGAGACGGCGGTGTAAGAGCAATGGTAAAGGAAGAAGCCGTTATAGATAAAAATGAAGAGTAATTTATGCACCAAGAAAGCAATCTAAAAAAAGTACTTGATAGCGGGAAGTTTGCCGTAACCTGTGAGTTAGGGCCTCCCAAAGGCACAGATCTGGATGTTGTAAAAGAAAAAGCCTCTTTAATTAAAGGCTATGTAGATGCTGTAAACGTTACCGATAATCAAACTGCAATCGTACGTCTTTCAAGTATTGCCACCAGCCATATACTGCATGATCTGGGAATTGATCCTATAATGCAGATGGTATGCAGAGACCGGAACAGAATAGCAATGCAGTCCGACCTTTTCGGTGCCTATTCTTTAGGTATTAAGAATCTTCTCTGTCTTTCCGGAGACCATCAGACTTTCGGCAATCACCCCGAATCAAAAAATGTCTTTGATATTGATTCTATTCAGCAGTTAAGCATGATAAACAAAATGAAAAATGAGAAAAAAGCATACTGCGGAGAAGAGATTGAGGGTGATTTTGATATGTTCCTGGGAGGCGCTTCCAATCCTTTCGGTGATCCCTATGAGTTCAGAGTTATCAGGCTGGCTAAAAAGATTAATGCCGGTGCCAAATTCATACAGACACAGTGTATTTACGATATGGATAAATTTGAAGATTTTATGAAAATGGTCAGGGACATGGGACTCCATAAAAAAACCTATATCCTTGCAGGAGTTCTACCGCTTAAATCTTTTGGGATGGCAAAATATATGAAAAATAATGTTGCCGGTGTACAAATACCGGATGAACTTCTGAACCGAATGAAAACTGCAAAAGCAGCCGGTAAAGGAATGTCTGCAAAAGAAGGTATTAAAATCTGTGTAGAACAGATAAAAAGGCTCAGGAACATTGAAGGCGTCCACGGTGTCCATGTAATGGCTATTGAATGGGAAAAGAAAGTACCGCAGATAGTTGAAGAAGCAGGACTTCTCCCCCGCCCCGAACTGTAAATAAAATAGTTGATTAAATATTACTCATAGCTTTAAATTAAGCACGATATAAAAAAATTTAAAACCGCAGATAGCAGGTTTAATTATTTTGAAAAATTTGTCCGGAGGATATTATGGCTGAAAATACAGACAAAAACAAACTTGACCCTATGTTGAAATATAAGGTCGCTGAAAAACCCGGGGGAGAAACTGTTAAGGCATGTTATTCCTGCGGAGTATGTACAGCAGCATGCCCGGTTAATGAAGTTAACGAAGATTTTAATCCCCGTAAAATGATAAGAATGATCCTTCTGGGAGATAAGGAAAACTTATTTTCCTCAGATCTTATGTGGTACTGCATGCTTTGTGAACGATGCTATGCAAACTGTCCTCAAAAAGTAAACTTTGCACATATAGCCAGGGCATTAAGAGACATTGCTGTTGAAGAAGGTTTTGTAGACAGTGAATTCTCGGTTATTATTAAAAAAATAGAAAGCCGCGTCGGTGACCTGAGAAAAGATGCTATTGCAGAAGTACTTAAAAACAAGAAGAATATAGAAAATATTGATATAAATAAAACATTAAAAGAATTAATAAACTCAGATGAGTAACTTATGAGTGTAACAAAAGAAAAAAATAAAAATGGTTCTGTAGTAGTTGTAGGCGGAGGAATAGCCGGTGTTCAGCTCTCAAGCGACCTCGCCGACTCGGGTTACTATGTCTACCTTGTGGAAAAGACACCCTCAATAGGCGGTATTATGTCACAGCTCGACAAAACTTTTCCAACCAACGACTGCTCCATGTGTATTTTAGCTCCGAAACTCGTAGGTGTAGGAAGAAATCCCAATATAGAACTTCTGACTCACTCTGAAGTAAAGGAGTTTGCCGGAAAACCCGGCAATTTCAAAGTTAAAGTTGTCAAACACGCAAGAAGTGTCGATCCGGACAAATGCACCGGTTGCGGTCTCTGTACCGAAAACTGTCCTATTCAGTATAAAATTCAGCCTAAAGAAGAAGCCTTGCAGATTCCGGAAATAGAAGACAGAGAGGAAATAGATAAGATTATTAACAGCTATAAAGATCTGGATTCACCTGTTGTGCAGATTCTGCTTGATATTAATGAAAAATATAAATATCTGCCTGAACCTGTACTGAAATATATTTCATACAAAATGGATATTCCCTTTTCTGAGATTTATAGAATGGTTACTTTCTACAAGGCGTTTTCACTTGAGCCTAAAGGAAAATATCACTTTAAAGTATGTATGGGTACTGCATGCCACGTCAGAGGGGCCGAAGCTGTGCTTGAAAGTATAAAACATGGAATTAAGGATACTAAAAAGGATCTGTTTTCTGTAGAAACAGTTAACTGTCTGGGTGTCTGCGCATCCGGTCCAGTAATAGTTGTGAATGAAACATATTATGGAAATATGAATTCTAAAAACACAGCTGAATTAGTTAAGAAACTTATTGACAAAGAAAACGAGTAAGTTCAGTCAGGAGATATTTAATGAGCGAGTTAAAACTAAATTCAGTCATAGCCGGTAAAAAGGAGCTGGAGGAAATTTGCAACAAGTTAATCAGCAAAAATAAAAATATTAAAAAAACTGTTTCAATATGCTGCGGTACCGGCTGTATAGCCAATAACAGTCTTGAAATAGTTAATAAATTACAACAACTCCTTAAAAGCAGAAAAATAGATAATGCCGAAATTAAAATATTAAAATCCGGCTGTCCGGGTTATTGCGAACAGGGGCCACTTGTAAAAATTATGCCTGATGACATTCTCTATACCAAGGTAACTCCTGAAGATGCAGAAGAGATTATCAATGAAACAATAATAAATAATAAAACTGTTGAAAGACTGCTTTTTAAAGAAAACGGCGATAAAACAATACAAAAGGAAAATGACATACCTTTTTACAAAAAGCAGAACAGGATCCTGCTTGGCTTGCAAAGCAAAATAGATTATACAAGCCTTGAAGATTATATTTCAATAAACGGTTATCAGGCCGCTGCTAAAGCTTTCTCAATGAAACCTGACAATATAATCGGTGAAATAGTTGATTCAGGCCTAAGAGGAAGAGGCGGCGCGGGCTTCCCTACAGGAAGAAAATGGGAACAGGTAAAGAAGCAGGATAATACACCTAAATATATAGTCTGCAACGCCGATGAAGGTGACCCCGGTGCTTTTATGGATAGGGCAGTCCTCGAAGGGAATCCCCATCTGATCATAGAAGGCCTTATAATAGGCGGATATGCCATGGGTGCGGAAAAAGGTTATGTTTATGTCAGAGATGAATACCCACTGGCAGTAAAAAATCTTAAGAAAGCAACAGATGCGGCCAGAAAAGTTGGACTTCTCGGCAAAAACATTCTCGGTTCAGGCTTCAACTTCGATATCGTCCTGTACAGAGGCGCCGGTGCATTTGTCTGCGGCGAATCATCTGCTCTTATAAAAAGCATTATGGGTATGGCAGGAGAGCCTAAGCAGAAAATTCCACGAAATTCAGTAAAAGGTTTATGGAATAAGCCTACTAACATTAATAATGTGGAAACATGGGCAAATGTACCAAATATTATCAATTACGGTTCATCATGGTTTGCCGAATACGGAAACAAAAGCTCAAAAGGAACTAAAATCTTTGCCCTTGTAGGAAAAATCAACAATACAGGTCTCGTCGAGGTCCCTATGGGTATAACCTTACGTGAAGTTATCAATGATATCGGGGGCGGCATACCTGAAGGCAAAAAATTCAAAGCTGTTCAGACAGGAGGCCCGTCAGGAGGCTGCCTACCCGATGAAAAACTTGACCTCCCTATCGACTTTGACAGTTTGGATGAAGCAGGTGCAATTATGGGGTCCGGCGGTATGATCGTTATGGACGAAAATACCTGTATGGTTGATGTTGCTAAATATTTTACAGACTTCAATCTGAATGAATCATGCGGTAAATGCACATCCTGTCGAGAAGGACTAAGCAGACTCTCTGAAATTTTAGAACGAATTATAGGGGGGAAAGGAAAAGAAGATGATCTCCTGTTAATGGAGGAACTCTCTGAATATATCATAAGCACTTCACTTTGCGGATTAGGGCAGACCGCTCCGAATCCTGTTCTTTCAACTTTAAGATATTTTAAAGACGAATATGAAGCTCATATTAAAGAAAAACGCTGTCCCGCAAAAGTTTGCAAAAGTTTAATATCTTTCAGGATTAATCCTGACAAGTGCATAGGCTGCGGGAAATGTGCCAAATCCTGCCCCACTAATGCTATTTCGGGTGAGAAAAAACATACCCATGTAATTGACCCTTATAAATGTGTCAAATGCGGTCGTTGTCTTCTTGAGTGTCCCGGAAAAATACAGGCAGTTGAAAAAGTAGATACATTTGCAGAGGCTAAGTAATATGGATACAATAAAACTAACTATCAATAGCCGTGAATATAAAGCAGAAAAAGGGATGACAATCCTTGAGGTATGCAAAGAAAACAATATTTATATTCCGACACTATGCCACAGCAGTATTCTTGAAAATTACGGAGCATGCCGGTTATGTGTTGTAGAACTTGATAATCGCGGCAGAAAGAAACTCGTAACTTCATGCACACATCCCGCATGGGACGGACTTACTGTAAATACTGACAGTGAAAGAGTATTAAAGTCAAGAAAGATGACAATTGAGCTTCTACTGTCAAGATGCCCTCAAGAAGAGAAACTTCAGGAACTTGCAAAGTTCTATAGTGTAAAAGAAACGAGATTTATAGATAAAGACGAAAATTGTATTTTGTGCGGGCTTTGCGTCAGAATGTGTCAGGGACTTAACACAAATGCAATTTCGTTTATCAACAGGGGCCATGAAAGAGAAGTAAATACTCCGTATAGTACGGAAAGTGATGTCTGCCTCACCTGCGGAGCATGCGCCTCAATCTGCCCGATGTCCCATTTCAGTGAAGAGAAATTTGGAAATAACAGCGGATTAACTCCGGTACCTAAAAAGTCCCGTTATGAAGCAGGCCTTGTAAAAGAAAGTAACATTGCCGTGCCCTTTACCCAGGCGGTTCCGAATATGCCCGTTATTGACAGAGAAAACTGTATACATTTTCATAACGGCGGCTGCGGAATTTGCCAGGAAGTCTGCGAAGCTGAGGCAATAGACTATGAACAGGAAGATGAAACAGTCGATATAGAAGCCGGAGCTGTAGTAATTACCGGCGGCGGTGACGTTTTCGATCCCGATTTATTATACAAATACGGTTATACAAGATATAAGGATGTAATTACTTCGCTGGAGTTCGAAAGGATACTTTCCGCATCAGGGCCTTTCGGCGGCGAAGTTGTAAGATTATCCGACAATAAACATCCTGACAAGATCGCATTTATGCAGTGTATCGGATCAAGGGATGAAAGCAGTAAACACGGTTACTGCTCAAGCGTCTGCTGTATGTATGCGATAAAAGAAGCCATTATAGCTAAAGAACATATGGGGAATAACGTAGAAATTACGATTTATTTCATGGATATCAGATGCTACGGTAAAGATTTTGAAAAATATTACGAGAGAGCACAAAATAAATACGGCATACGTTTCATAAGAACCAGAGCTTATGAACTTGAGGAAAAGAATAATCAGTTATCTGTGAACTACTGCAGCCCTGACGGTACCAGACAGATTGAGAACCAAGATATGGTAGTTCTATCTGTCGGCTTTAATCCTTCATCTTCCTCCAGACAGGCAGCGGCAAAACTTAAATTGGCACACAATAAAAACGGTTTCATTAAATCACCTCTTTATGAACCGACAAAAACAACACATGAAGGTGTTTTTACATGCGGCGTTATCAACGGCCCGAAAGATATACCTGAAACGGTGGCAGAAGCCTCAGCTGTAAGCGCAAATATAAATGAATTTCTGTCTTCAGCCAGAGGTACTCTTACAAAAACAAAAGAATTTCCTGAAGAGCTGGATATATTTAATCTTGTACCGAGGATAGGTGTTTTTGTATGCCACTGCGGTATTAATATAGGATCAGTTGTGGATGTTAAAAAAGTTGCCGAACACGCAAAAACTCTCCCCAATGTGATTTATGCTGAAGATAATCAGTACACCTGCAGCCAGGATTCACAGGAACGAATTAAAGAACTTGTTCAGGAATACAACTTGAACAGAGTAGTCGTTGCAAGCTGTTCTCCGAGGACACATGAACCCCTGTTCCAGGAAACTATAAGAGAGGCCGGATTAAATAAATATCTGTTTGAAATGGCAAATATAAGAGACCAGTGCAGCTGGGTACATCCCAATGAACCGGAAAAAGCCACCGAGAAATCTATTGATCTTCTCACAATGGCTGTAAATAAGGCACGTTTGCTTACACCGCTTAAGGAAAGTGAAATAGATGTACTTAAATCATCAATGATCATAGGCGGCGGCGTATCCGGTATGAATGCGGCTCTTAATCTTGCTGCACAGGATTTTGACGTTGTTCTGGTTGAGAAAGAAAACAGCCTTGGCGGTTTTGCTAAAAATATTAAATATAACAGCTTCGGAGATGAAATAAATCCTTACCTCGAAGAACTAATAAAAAAAGTAGAAAACAACAGTAAAATTACTGTCTTTAAAAACTGCGACATTCAGCATGTTGACGGTTATATCGGAAACTATAATACAAAATTGCTTGACAGAACAAACAATACCGTCAATGAAGTAACTCACGGAACTGTGATTATCACTGTAGGAGCCGACGAATATAAACCTAAAGAATTCCTCTACGGAAAAAATAAAAATGTTAAAACTCAGACAGAGTTTGAAGATATTATTCACAAAGATGAGGCAGCAGTAAAAAAACTCGATAATATAGCAATGATACAGTGTGTTGGATCAAGGAATGATGAACATCCATACTGTTCAAGAGTATGCTGCCAGGAAGCAGTTAAAAACGCAATAAAAATTAAAGAGATTAGTCCTGATACCAATGTGTATGTTTTCTATCGCGATATCAGAACTTACGGCCTCCAGGAAGAGAACTACAGAAAGGCCAGAAAACTCGGTGTAGTTTTTATTCGTTTCGAAAAAGATAATGAACCTGAAGCTTCAAGTCTGGATAACGGAAATATCGCAGTCAGTTTCCGTGAAGAACTCATAGGTAAAGAAATGGAACTTGTTGTTGATAAACTTATACTGAGTGCTGGAATAGTTGCAAATGCTAACAACCACAAACTCGCACAGCATTTCAAACTGCCTCTTAACGATGACGGTTTCTTCCTTGAAGCACATGTTAAGTTAAGGCCTGTTGATTTTGCTACGGAAGGTGTTTATCTTGCGGGTACATGCCATGCTCCTAAAGATATGAATGAAAGCATTTCACAGTCTCTTGCCGCTGCAGGCAGAGCACTTACCGTTATAACAAAGGACAAACTTACAACTAATGCAGTTATCTCCTCTATTGATGAAAATCTATGTGCAGGATGTAAAGCATGTGTTGAAGTCTGCGCCTACAAGGCTATAGACTTTGATGAAGAAAAGAAAATCTCAAAAGTCAACGAAGCATTGTGTAAAGGATGCGGCGCCTGTGCTGCCTCATGCAGAAGCGGTGCGGCGGATCTAAAAGGATTTACAAATGAACAGATTTTCTCCGCAATTGATTCATTGGAAACACTATTAAATGAGTAAATTATATAAAACCGAGAAGAGATAATATGGAAAATTTTGAACCTAAAATAATGACTTTTCTCTGCAACTGGTGTTCATACGCCGGTGCAGACCTTGCAGGTGTCTCAAGATTGCAGTATCCGGCAAACACAAGAGTTATTCGCGTCCCGTGTTCAGGAAGAGTTGACCCGCTGTTCATACTCAAATGCCTGCAGGACGGTTATGACGGAGTCCTTGTATCCGGCTGCCACCCGGGTGACTGCCATTACCTTTCCGGAAACTATTTTGCACGCAGAAAATTTGCTGTTCTCAAAGCATCACTTGAATTTATAGGTGTTGAATCTGAACGAGTTCATTTTTCCTGGGTATCCGCAGGTGAAGGGGAAAAGTTTTCACAGGTAATATCCAAAGTTATTGAAAGTGTAAAAAAAATCGGCCCTGCGCAAAAGCTGGTAAAAAAGCGATAACAATTGAAAAAAGAGAGAAAGTCCTGTGTCTAATTTACAAGAAAAAGTAAAAAAAATTTTTTCCGATGAAAAACTTGATTTACTTATCGGATTTGAAAAAGGTACTTTGCCATTACGTGCTGCACCTTCTTTTGTTAGAAAATCTGAAGATTTGGATAAGCTAATATTCGACATTACATGTCAGAATAACCTTGCTAAGCACCTGTTAAATGAGATAAAACGTAACCCTGACCAAAAAATCGGAATAATAGCCAAGGGCTGTGATGCCAGAGCTATTATACATCTCATTTCTGAAAAGCAGCTGGAACGTAAAAAAATTATAATTATCGGTGTTCCCTGCTGCGGAGTAATATCACCGTTCAAATTAAAAAACGTTCTGAATGGCAGAGAAGTCACTGACTGCACTATTAATAACGAGACAGTAATTTGTAAAGGAAAAGATTACGAAAAGGAAATTTCCCGCACTGATATTCTTTCCGGCTATTGTCTTTCATGCCAATACCCTAACGCACCGGAATACGATTATTTTATCGGGGAACAGACTAAACCGGCCCCTCCTGAAAAACAGTTTGAGAAAGTTGACGAACTTGAGAAAATGACTCCCGACGAAAGATGGGAATATTTCAAAAAAGAATACAGTAAATGTATACGCTGTAACGCATGCAGAAATGCCTGCCCTATGTGCTTCTGTGATGAATGCTTTATTGACAGAAATAAACCGAGATGGGTAGGTAAAGGTAACGATATTAGCGACATAATGATTTACCATATTATGCGAGCTATCCATCTTGCAGGACGCTGTACATCATGCGGTGCCTGCTCCAGAGCATGTCCCATGGGAATCGATATTGAAGCCCTGAACAAGAGAGTTACCAAGGAGATAAAAGAGAGGTTCGGGTTCACTGCCGGTCTGGACTGCGAAAAAAATCCTGCTCTTGCAGATTATAAAACCGATGATAATGACGAGTTTATTATGTAAATTTTATCATAATTCAGCGGATACCCTGTCAGCTCTTTTTCACGAACGGGCAGAATTCCGAAAACATGAATTAAACTGGGCTATTTTCGCTGAAAAAAATAATAATGAATACAACTGTGTTTATTTTAAAGAAAACAGCAACAAAGGTTTCTATTAATGAGCAAGTACAAACTTAAAAAAAATAATATTGAAAACTTTTTAAATGAGCTGAGGGAAGAATATTCTGTATTTGCACCAATCGAATCAGATGGAACTGTGGCTTTCCAAAAGCTTGATGATGTAAAGCTTCCGGATATTTCTCTTAAAAGAACCGATAGACCTCCGAAAGAAATATTTTTTCCGCATACTGAAGTTATTCTCTCGTTTGATGATAAAAACGCGGAATCCGGTGAGTACCGGGGCAAGCCTATAGCAGTATTCGGATTAAAATCCTGTGATTCTAAAAGTCTTCATATCCTTGATAATGTTTTTCTTGATTCAAGTTATACAGACACTTACTGGTATAAAAGACGTAGTAATTCTCTAATTTTCACTATCGGCTGTAATAATCCCCTTCCGTCCTGTTTCTGCAACTGGTTTAAATGCGGTCCGTTTGATTCAACTCATTCGGACGTGGCAGTTACCGATATAGAGGATTCTTTCATTCTTGAACCGGTATCAGAACAGGGAACAGAATATCTTGCAAAGTCCAAATACCTTGAAAAGGCAGAGGAAAAGGATATAAAAAAAGCTGAAGCATTAAAGGAAAAAGCCGAATCAGATATGCCCCAGCCGCCTGACCTGAAAAAGCTAAAAGAAATACTTGACAATAATCAGAATGATAAACTTTGGGAAGAACTTGCTGCCAAATGCCTCGGTTGCGGTGTCTGTGCGTTCTCATGCCCAACATGCTACTGTTTTGATATTCAGGACGACAGCAGGCGCAATAAGGGTAAAAGAGTACGAATCTGGGATACCTGTCAGGAACCGCTTTTTACAAAAGAAGGTTCCGGACATAATCCCCGCCCTTCTCAGAAAGGCCGGACCTTGCAGCGTTTTATGCATAAATTAAGTTATATGATTGAAACTCAAAATAATTTCGGATGCGTTGGCTGCGGCAGGTGCGTTACCTTATGCCCTGTCAATATCGATATTCGTGATTTCATAAAAAAAGTTCTCCAAGTGAAAGGAGATAAATAATATGCAAGCCCATAATTCCTATATACCGATACCTGTAAGAGTGAAAAAAATATATATTGAATCGGAAGATAGACTTTTAAGGACAATTGACCTTGAATTCATTAATCCGGATCAGGCTTTTGATTACAAACCCGGACAGTTCTGTCAGCTTTCTCTACTCGGCAAAGGTGAAGCTCCGTTCGGAATAGCCTCATCTCCAACTGAGAAAGGTTTTCTCCGTTTTACCGTAAACAAAATTGGCCTGGTTACTACGGGCCTCCACATGCTTAAGGAGGGCGACGAACTGGGCATCCGCGGCCCCTTAGGTAATTATTACCCTGTAGAAGAGTTTAAAAATAAAAATGTTGTCCTTGTCGGCGGCGGGTTCGGTGTCACAACGCTCCGTTCTCTTGCTGTATATCTAAGAGATCCCGCCCATAGGGCAGATTACGGAGATATTACTTTTATCTATGGTGCCCGTAATCCCGGAGCCATGATTTACCGTAATGAGTTTGAAAAATGGGAAAATGAAGAAGATATAGATATGAATCTGACGATTGATAAACCTGTTAAAGGCTGGAATAAAAAGGTTGGATTTGTGCCCAATGTGACCAAAGAAGTAGCTCCGGGTTCAGATAATTCAGTAATAATGGTCTGCGGTCCTCCAATAATGATAAAATTTACCCTCCCGGTACTTGCAGAACTTGGCTTTTCAAAGGATAGTATTTATACAAGTCTTGAGAGACGGATGAAATGCGGTATAGGTAAGTGCGGCAGATGCAACATCGGCTCAAAATATGTCTGCGTAGATGGTCCTGTTTTTTCATATAGGGAACTGGAAAAACTTAATTATAAATTTTAAAAATCATATTATATCGGATTTTAAAATAAAAAAATAATAACAAATTCAATTAAAGGAGAAAGTCAGCATGGCAAGAAACGAAGAACTTTTTAATGCAGTCAGCGGAGGGAAAATGGACCTCGTTCCCGAATTAGTTCAGAAAGAACTTGACGCAGGTGCAAAACCGGATGAAATTCTGCAGGACTCAATGATTGCTGCAATGAGAGAGATCGGTGAACGTTTTGAAAATGAAGAAGCTTATGTTCCAGAAATGCTTTTAGCTGCACGCGCTATGCAGGGCGGCCTGTCTGTCCTGGAACCTGCTTTGGCTGCTTCCGGCCATGAAGCCCTGGGCAAAGTAGCGATCGGTACGGTGAAAGGTGATTTGCATGACATTGGAAAAAATCTGGTTTCTACAATGCTTTCCGGAGCCGGTTACTCTGTTGAAGACCTGGGAATTAACTGTGAAGTAGACAAATTTGCGGAAGCAGCTAATAAAGGTGCTAAAGTAATTCTTTGCAGCGCACTTCTTACAACAACTATGCCTTACATGAAAGAGGTTATAGATCATCTCAAAGAAAACAACAAAGATGTTAAAGTTATTGTAGGCGGCGCTCCTGTAAGCCAGGAATTTGCTGATTCAATTAATGCAGACGGCTACGGTGAAGATGCTAATATGGCAGTGAAAATTGTAGATAAACTTTACAAAGCCGGCTAATAAATTTGAAAACAAAATATCGAGTATTAAGGTTATTTCATCTTATTTAATCTTGAATCAAATGGGGGAGTTTTATCAATGCCTATTGAAGGATTAAAGATAATTGGAGAATCAATAAACGATTCTGTCCCGTCTACAAATAAACTTTATAAAGAAAACAACATTGAAGGCATTAAAGACTTGGCAAAACTCCAGGAGGAAAAAGGAGCAGCTTATATTGATGTAAATGTCGGAAGCAGGACTCCTGAATTTATGGCTCAAATGGTAAAAGAAGTTCAAAGTGTAACTTCAAAGCCACTGTCCATTGATTCTCCTGATTTTAACACGGTGAAAGCCGGTCTTGAAGCCTACGACCTCGAAAAAGCAGGAGGCAAAATTCCCGTTTTGAATTCTATTTCTCCTTTAAGGACAGAAATGTTCGACCTCCTCAAAACTTATAATTTCATTCCTATTCTAATGGTTTCTGAAAGAAACATCAATGGAAAATCCAGCCCGAATCATACTGTAGAAGCAACTTTTGAAACAGCAAAATATATGCATGCAGAACTCAAAAAATATGCTGACCTGCCTAATGACCAGATTATTTTTGATGTTGGTATTGCACCTATTGCCAGTGATATGGAGGGGCTAACAAAGAGAACTGTAGAATCAATAAAAAGAATAAATCAGGCGCCGAAATTTAAAGGGGTTCATATGTCTCTGGGCCTTAGTAATTTTACAGTTATGCTGCCTTCTAAATGCAAAGACGGCACTCCTGTCAAAAGTTCACTCGAAAGCGCATTTCTGACTTTAACAGTCAAAAACGGTCTTGATATGGTCATTGGCTCTGTTAAAAGAAAATACAGGATACTTGACGACAGTCATCCTGCCATGCAGTGTCTGAATGATGTACTTCAGAAAGACGGATTTGAAATCCTAATGAGGGTTCAGTCGTTCTACTCCTGACGTTATTAAGATTCAAGCCGGGTACTCCAGCAAGGGGTTACCCGGCTTTTTTATTTCTAAACAATAAAAAAAAATTGAACGGTTGCATAATAGCTTCTCATACCCTAAAATTAAAAATTACAAACCTATTTTCAGAAAAAAAAGTTTCTAAATTTGAATAAACTTTAAAGGCAGGGGGTCTTTATGAGTAAGCCGGCAAGTATGAATAAAAAGAAATTAAAACATATGGAGCCTACTGGCAAACATGTGTTCAGAGCCTCAATAATTCTTTTATTTCTGATGCTTTTTGTCTCGCTTTTTTTTAAAAATGCATTCTTAGAAGGCTGTAACAAAATTTTATCCGTGTTAATATGCCAGTTAGGCTGGTTTTATCTTCTGGGAGTATTCTTTCTTGTTGTGGCGGTACTTTATATCGCCTTTTCAAGATACGGTGATATTAAGCTTGGCGGAGATGACGCTAAACCCGAGTTCAGCACTTTCTCGTGGATAGCAATGATGTTTGCTGCCGGAATGGGAGTAGGCTTAGTATTCTGGGGATGCGCACAGCCTCTCAGTTTATATTATGACCCCGCACCTTATCTGAATGTACAGCCTCAAACACCGGATGCTTTCCTTTATTCAATAGTTATTTGTTATTTTCAATGGGGGATCCATCCCTGGTGTATATATTCTATTCTCGGTATTCTTCTTGCTTATACACAGTTCAGAAAAGAAGAAAGAGGACTGATGAGCCGGACACTTCTTCCTATTTTCGGCAGAGGGATAATTAAAAGCTGGGTCGGAAAAGTTATTGATATCGCCACAGTACTTGCAACAATGACAGGACTTATAACCACTCTCGGGCTTACTACTCTACAGGTGAGTCGAGGTTTTAATTTTATGTTCGGACTTCCTTTAAATAATTATACCTATTTTTTCATTATCCTAATAATGACTGTCTGTTTCCTTACATCGGCAATTTCAGGAGTCAGCAAAGGCGTTAGAATTATATCAAACTTTAACTTAGTACTCTGTTTTTTACTCTTGTTCTGTGCTTTTATATTCGGCCCGACTACTGCTACTTTCAATACAATAACTTCAGCTCTGGGTGAATATATTTCTCAAATAGTCCGGATGAGCCTGGCTATTAATGTGAATGAAATTAAGATGAACTCCTGGACCGCTAAATGGACAATTTTCATGTGGGCAACATGGATCACCTGGGCTCCGCTGGTTGCTACATTCCTTGCGCGGGTTTCAAGAGGAAGAACTATTAGAGAATTTATATCTGCTGTAGTTTTCGGACCGACACTCCTGACTTTAATATGGTTTGCCGCTTTTGGAGCCATGGCTTATGAAGTTGCACCGTTAATAGGTAAAGCAGCCGTAAGCGACCCGGCTTTGACACTCTTTATAGTTCTTAAACACTATCCTTTCGGTTTTATTCTCTCATTAATGTCTGTTATTCTTCTGATTACATTCTTTATAACTTCAGCTGACTCTGCTGTTCTTGTTCTGAGTATACTGACATCACACGGCAAACTTAATCCTAATAACTCAAGAAAGTTTGTCTGGGGTATTCTTCTTTCGGGCCTATCATTCTGCGTAATCAGAGCCGGCGGCCTCCAATTAGTCAAAAATATTGCTATAATCGGGGCATTGCCGTTCCTCATTTTTCTCCTTATATCTGTATTCTCTCTGATAAGATTTCTGTCACGTGACAGGAGGATTATCAGAGACCGGTGGGTTAAAAGAATTCTTTTTGAAGATAAGAAGATCAGAGATTTCGATAAATTATAAACACGTCAATATATTTAACTGGAGGAAATCTGTCATTTCACAGATTCCTCCTTACATATTCAAAAAGGACAACAGTGACTGCCTGAGCTACGTTCAAGGACTCAAAATCTCCCGGCATAGGTATATTAAGAGCTGTAGTATTTTCAATATAATTTAGTCCGGAAGCTTCATTTCCGAAAATTATTGCACTTTTATTAAAAACGTCGGCTCCATTAAAACAGTTTATCCCGCCGGCCGGGTCCGTTCTATAAAATCTTTCGATCCCTCTATTAGCCCTTAAAGCTTCTAAGGCAATGTTTAAATCAATATATTCAATGAGATTTAATTTAAATTGTGCTCCAAGGGCAGAGCGAACAGTTTTTTCAGAAAAAGGATCCACAGTTCCTTTTGAATACCATATTTCTTTTATTCCTACAGCTGCCGCCGTACGCAATATTGTACCCAAATTCCCTGGATCACCTATCCTGTCTAGTACAATATAAAAACCTTGCTTACTGATATCATTAGAAATATCAGGTATTTTAACAATAAATAAAATTCCCTGTGAATTTACTGTATCTGTTAATTTTTCAAATTTACCTTCGGGCAGCATATAAAAATCAACATCTTCGAACCCGTGTATGTCTGTCTTACTTTTTGCTACTCCAAATTTAATCAGAGTTCTGTTCTTCTGATATACTTCTTTGCATACCCTTAAACCTTCGCATATACATAAACCGGTTTCGTTCCTTTTTTTTCTGCGGGAAAGAGAATTTATTAATTTTTCCTGTTTTCTGGTGAGAATCCTGTACATTTTCTTAACTGCCCAGCCTTCTGACTCATTGCCGTAGAATTAAGAATATTTATTAATATCCCATTGACGGGATCCATTCAAAATATTAACAACTATAGATTGTCCAAAAGCCCTTTAGCAAATTTACCCCATCCTTTAACATCTTTAAAAGAAATACACAATTTAAGATATTTTTCAGCCTGTTTTTTATTATCGTCATCGATTAATAAAGCACCGGCAGAATATGCAGCTTCCGCTCTTAAAAAACGTTGAATATTTTTATTATTGGCAATTTTCTTAAATTTCTGCAAAGCTTCATTTTTATCTCCTTTAGCTGCTAATGCATGTCCCCGATTAACCCTGGCAATATTTGCCTTTAGTTCATCGTCTCCCTCTTTAATTTCCCTACTGTAAGTCTGAACTGCCTTTTCATATTTTCCATTTTCAAAATATCGAGCAGCCAATTCCAGTCTTGCATTGTCAGTATAAATAGAATCCGGATATTTCTTTATTACCTGTTTGAATTCGGAAATACTGTCTGCTGTTCTGAATTCCTGAAATTCTCTTAAATTGTTAGTTGCACGAGTCTCATAAAAATATAAAACAGCAGCTATCAATATAATTATTCCGATTGCCAGATATGTATAACGCTTCCAGTTCTTTAATACAAAATTATCAACAGCATCCAGTTCTTCAGATAACTTGTCCACAGTTTTAAAATCATTTTCTTTATTTTTCTTTGCCATATATTTTCTCCTGTATTAATTAGCATAAGAATTTAACCTTTGTGCAAAACCGGAATTTTTCAAGGCTCAAAATGAACAATTTCTTTTTAATGTAAAACTTCAGTTTTTTGCGTTATATATGTTTACATCGAATTCTTTTTCTGATTTAGCGACTATGACAGTAGCCAGACCGTCTCCCATTACATTTATACAGGACCTAGCCATATCAAGTAACCTGTCAATTCCTGCAACCAGAGCAAATCCCTCAATAGGAAGACCCGCTGATTTAAGAACAAGGCCCAGCATGATCAGCCCTGCACCGGGAATACCGGCAGTCCCTACTGCGGCCATAATCGAAGTAAGAGTAATTGTAACATAAGTTCCTAAAGACAACTCAATTCCATAAACATGCGCAATGAAAACAGCACATACTCCCTGGTAAATAGCAGTACCGTTCATGTTTATTGTAGCACCTAAAGGCAGGACAAAACTGGAAATGCCTTCAGAAACACCTAATTTTTCCTGAGCACAGGTCATTGAAACAGGAAGAGTTCCGCTGCTACTCGAAAGTGAAAAGGAAAGTACAATTGCATCCAGAAAGCCTTTAAAAAATCTAACCGGGCTGAGTCTGCATACGAAGGCAAGAATACCACTATATACAACAAGTGCATGAACCAGACAGGCAATATAAACAACTGCTACAACTTTTAGCAGAGGGAGTAAAAATGCAATTCCTTTATCTCCGATAACACAAGCCATAAGTGCCGCAACGCCATACGGGGCAAACTCCATTACAATTGCGGTCATTTTATACATAACTTCAGCTAAACCATTCATAAAATTCTTTACAGGGTCGGCTTTTTTACCAGCAATATTTATTGAAACACCCACAAGTATTGCAAAAACAATTATAGGTATTATATCCCCGTTAGCCATAGCAGCGATCGGGTTTTTGGGAATTATATCAGCAACACCTATTGAGGCGTGTTTTACTGTATTTATAGTACCGGCGGGTTCGCTGACAGACATTTTTACTCCCTGCCCGAGTCCTGTAAGTGAACTTATCAGAAATCCAATACATATTGCAAATATTGTCGTAATAAAATAAGTAACTATGGTTTTTAACCCAATTCGCCCCATCTTTCCTACATCATCAACACTGGTGACACCAACAATAAGTGAAGAGAAAATCAACGGTACTATCAGCATTTTTATTGCATTGACAAATATGTCGCCGACCGATTTAAGGTAAAGTGCTTTTTCTCCAAAAATGATTCCTAAAATTAATCCAGCGAACAAACCGATCAAAATTTTCGCCCATAAAGGCACTCGCTTATAAAGCTTCATTTTACCCCCTTTTTTTAAGATGTCAGACAAAAGGGTTTATCTTCTGCATATTCCATAATTAAGGAAATTTCTGCTCTTTCCCTGTGATATTTATAAGAGAAGCTCCTCCTGTAAATTATCCAGTAAAAAAAACAGACTGGAAACATAAAACCTTTTTTCAATTAACATCTAATGAATTAAATAAAAAACTACTTATTAATTTGATTTTTAGTTTAGTTAGAATATCTATATAAGATGATTATGATTAATGAACAATATGATAAGCCTAATTCACAAAACATTCCAGAGGAAGTTAAATTTTTTTTCGGTAAAGAATCCCCTTTAAAAAACACAGAAGCTCTGGGGAATGGAAAAAAATACGAGAACAGGCCTCAGCAGAATAAAATGGCTGAAGCAGTGGCCGAGGCATTCATTAATTCAAAAAATCATTGTATCGAAGCTCCGACCGGGGTCGGTAAAAGCTTTGCCTATCTTATTCCAGCTATTTTTTTCGCATTGAAACAGTCAAAGCCGGTAATAATTTCCACAGAAACAATAAACCTTCAGGAACAGCTGATACTTAAGGATATTCCACTCCTGAAAAATTTGATAAATGATAAATTCATACCGGCTCTTGCCAAAGGCCGTACGAATTATCTCTGTAAAAGAAGGTTGGAAATGGCAACAGGAGAACATCAGTCTGAATATGTCCCCGATAATAATAAGTTTTCTGAAATATACAGGATCTCTGAATGGAGCAAAATTACTGAAGACGGGTCATTATCAGCCCTCGACTTCTCTCCTTCCTTCTCCATTTGGTACAGCATCTGCTCCGAACACGGAAACTGTTTAGCCACCAGGTGCATTCATTTCAGAAAATGTTTTTACTGGAAAGCAAGAAAGCAATGGGAAAAAGCTAATATAGTTGTGGCTAACCATGCTCTGTTTCTTGCAGATCTCAAAATGAAAATGGAAGGTGACCTTGAAAACGGTATATTACCTCAGTATTCAGGCATAGTAATAGATGAAGCACATCAGCTCGAAACTAATGCCGCTAAACATTTGGGCACACGAATCACAGAATCCGGAATTAAATATTTCCTTAACAAACTTTTTAACCCTGAAACAGGAAGGGGACTTCTTCTCCGACAGGGAGAAAAAGCCATTGAACTGAGACAGCAGGTAAACACGGCATATTCGTCTACTGAAAGTTTTTTTTCCTCAATTAGAAATAAATTTATTAATTACGATGAATCACAGAAACGAATCCATACTCCATACTTTGTAAATGATATACTGACCGGACAGCTGTCAAGTTTAGAAAAAGAATTATCCGATTACGCAAAATCTCAGGAAGATAAAAACTATAAACAGGAACTCGAAACACAGATAATGCGTTGCAGTGAATATAAAAATGCCGTATTTAATTTACTTTCAATGGGAATAGAAGAATCCGTATACTGGATAGAAGAAAACAAAACCCGGCAAAAGCAAAGCTATTCTTTGAATTATTCTCCGCTGAATATTGCTGATATACTGAAGGAAAATCTTTTTTTAGATGAAATTCCTGTTATACTTACCAGTGCTACGCTCGCAGTGGCAAATAGACTGGATTACTATACAGGCAGAATCGGTTATTCAGGAGATTCACTGATATTGGATACTCCATTTAACTATTCAAAACAGGCAAAAGTATATGTTACAAGAAATATTCCTGACCTTCGAGACAAACGATATCATGATATTTTAGCAGACAATATCATTAAATTCGTAAAGCTGACTTTGGGTAAAGCTTTTGTACTGTTTACAAGCTACAGCTCAATGCTCAAGGTAAAAGAAAAAACCCGCAGTTTTTTTGAAAATAATAATATTACACTGCTTGTTCAGGGAGAACACTTGAACCGCTCAAACATGATAAAAATTTTTAAAAAGGACCTCAATTCGGTAATATTCGGAACTACAAGTTTCTGGATGGGAGTCGATGTGCCGGGCAAAGCTTTAAGCAATGTCATAATTACCAAACTTCCCTTTTCGGTACCCACAGAACCTATCATTGAAGCCAGGATTGACAGAATAAAAGAAAACGGAGGCAATCCCTTTATGGAATATTCACTGCCCGAGGCCGTCCTGAAATTTAAACAGGGCACCGGAAGACTTATAAGAAGTGAAAATGACAGTGGAATTTTAGTAATCCTCGACAACCGCATTGTAACAAAAAGATACGGAAAAGTATTTTTAAACTCGATACCCAAATGTCCGGTTATAATAGAATAATTTCTTCAATACTTCTAATGAAGCAAATCTCAATTCAGATGCAGTTTCCATATCATACGGCATATCGCATGAACTGAATATGTTTTCTTCTCGAGGGGGATGAATCCATAGAAAAATCAGGCTTTGCCTGTCATGTACAACCAGGCTTTGTCTTTTCTGTTTCCATACGAAATATTATGGAATCCTGCTTTTTCAAAAAAACTTTTATATTCTTCTATTGAATTTATCTCCATATTTTTACTCATTTTATACATCTCTTCTGAGAAGGTTTCAAGACCTTCAAAGTTATATGCTTCATTGATCATAGCAAATGCAGAATTCTTTTTCAGCACTCTTTTTATTTCAGCCAACCCATTAATTTTATCAGGCCAAAAATAAATAGTCTCAACACCCACGGCAAAGTCAAAATAATTGTCTTCAAAAGGAAGATTATCTACAGATGCATGATAAATCTCCAGCCTTTTATCCGACAATAGAGACTTATTATTTTCTTTTGTCAATTCCAGCATATCCGGTGAATAATCTATTCCGGAAAATTCAGCTTCAGTTAGATCAGCATTAAGCAGGCTAATAGCAGTACCTGCGCCACATCCTACATCCAGCACTCTAACATTTTCCTTCAGCTTCAATTCAGTTAGTATTTTCCTTGCAGCCCACTTTACCAAACCTGCATGAGAATCAAACATCTTATTCGCTATTTTTCTACCATCAATGCCTGCAGGCCGGGATGCCTGTTTTATAAGATAATCTCTATCGGTTTGTTTATTAATTTCATTCTTATTTAATATCTTATCGATTGTTCTCTTTACAATAGATTCCCCGGGCTGCAAAAGATATAACTCTTCAAACATCTCATCTGCAATCTTTTCGTAATTAAGGTTAATACCGTGTCTGTTTTTCAGTATAAAATCAATGTACCTTACAGACCTGTCTATAAGCTTGCTGTTGCTTGGGTATACTGACGTCATCAGGTTACCTTCATAATATCCAAGACGCCCCATCATAATTGTGGAAGAGGTATTAAGTAGCAGCTTCAAAATTAAATGTTCGAATAATGGCGTAAAACCATTAACATTAAATTCAGCCACGCAACCCCTCAAAGAAAATTTTATTTTATTGTCTTTCCTGAAAATTTTATAATAATGAAACGGTTTTGCGTAACTGCTTCTTAAATTGATAAGCTCCCGGCTGAAATTGAAACCTAAAAGCCTTTCCCTGCTTGTTTCTTCACTCCAGTTCAGTGTTCTGGGCTTACGGCCAAGGAGTTTATTCCAGGCTTCTGCAGGCTCGCCCGCATTTCTGAGCACAATATAAAACCACGACGGTCTAAAATCATTATCCAGCTGATTTTCGAAAGGTGCCAGATTAAAAGTCGGGGCTCTTTCCGTTGTATCGGTCAATACAGTAACCCCGTAAAATTCATCAATATCGTAAAAAACATATTCTCCGTTTTTATAAATTTCAGTTTCGTTCTTAATAAAATCGATAAGAGGAGTCATATCTGTCTTGTCAAGGACTTCAGAAAAGTTCTCCAGTTCGTCTTTTATATTGTATCCCAACAGTGGTAACCCTATACCAAGCATCAGTACGGTTGTAGCCTGCATTCTGGTACTTCCGGTCAACGCCATCTGTCCAGTATACAAGCCTAAGGATTTAACTTTTTTATTATAAATAACATGATCTGTAATCCGCCCTTTCAGAGAATCATTAGTATTACAGTGTATAAACCAGGGTTTAACCGAACTTTCAGCCGCATACTCTGCGGTAGCAAGGACAAACGGTGATTCTCCGCTGGCGCTGGCAGCTATAAGTAGATCACCGTCTTTAAAACCGGCAAGTTTAAGCTGTTTGACACCATACTCCTTAAAATCCTCGAATCCCTCAATAGATTTTATCATGGCATTGTCTCCCCCGCCGAGAAAACCTGTAACCATCCCTTTTTTTTCCGGAAAACAATAATTCCATAAAAATTCCAGCGCTACAGCCAGCCTGCCGCTAGCACCGCATCCTGAAATAATAATTTTATTCCCGGACTCCAAAACCTGTTCTATGTCGGCTTTAAGTTTTTCCAGCCCGGATACATATTCCAGCATTCTTCTTACAGCTTTTATATCTACATTTTTTAATAAATTTACAGCCTCAGGCAATTTTTTTTTTGCGAGAACGGACAGATTAATAGTATCAGGATTGGGCTGCTCAGTCTGCAGGGGGTTATTCCTGAACTTTTTTTTCTGCTGTTGAAAAACTTTAATTCTATCAGTAATCTGGGTTTTCAAATTTTTAGTTTTTTCCATTTTGTTTTCCATTTTTTGTTATCTTTATAAATTATATTTTCTTTAACCTATAGCCCGCTGTAAAAAAACAAAAATATTTTATGCTATTTATAATAATACAATCCAACACAATAAACAGGTAAACCGGCAGCGGGTTATATCTATATACAAGTGTATGCGGTTTTATGGTTATTGTCCTTAGTAACTGAACTTGGACATATATTTTTATTTTTCGACCTTATCATTCGATACAGTCATACCGTATGGCGTGATGGATAAATAAACCAAAACGTTTCGGGTATAATATAAAGTTTCGGGGGGTTCATATTGAAGAGTTGTCTTTAGTACATCAGATAGTTGCAGAATATAAAAAATTTTCAGAAAATTGAGTAATATAACAAAAGCCAACCCCTTCCCCCCATAAAACTCTGCAGCACTTAACACTCATACTTTACCTTCAAGAGTAAATTCAATAAGTTCACTCATGGAAACAGTAGCAACACAGATACAGGTATCGGCAGCACCGTAATATATTTTGACCCTGCCGTCATCTTCAATAATTCCACCGCAGGCAAAAATCACATTCCCTACATCTCCGATCCGCTCATAATTTTTCCTCGGCGAAAGCACCGAACTTGCCGGTCTGGCTATAACTTTAGACGGATCTTCAAGATCGAGAAGTACAGTGCCGGCGCGATAAATCGGCCCTGCAGAAGTCATTTTCACTCCATGGTATATCTCAAGCCAGCCATGCTCTGTCTTAATAGGCGGCACAGAAGCCCCGATTCTATAACTGTCCCAGTAACCGGCTCTGGGTGAAATAACTCTATTTGATTTCCCCCAGTCTACAAGGTTTTTAGAATATGAAACCCAGATAGAACCGATCCCCTCTCCTATGGGCCTGTCAAACCTGACATATTCACCATTAATTTTTTCAGGAAACAATAAACCGTCTTTGTTGTTTGGTTCTGATACAACAGCTATACGTTCATAGTTTACAAAATCCTCGGTTTTTGCCAAAGCAATCCTGGCACCGTATTCAGAGTAGGCGGTATAAAGCATTATATATTCACCTTCGACTTCTGTTATCCTCGGATCTTCTACTCCTCTCGCTTCATACTTACCGAATACACCGGATTTAGCGGGAAGCATTACAGGCTTTTCATCTACCTTGAAGTTAAAACCATCTTTACTTCTGGCCAACGCAAAATAGGAATACCCCTGTAATCCCTCTACTCTTAATACGAGATAATAATCATTTCCCCTTTTAACAGGAGCACCGTTGAATACCGTATTACATCTGAAAGGAATATCGTCTAAAGAAAGAACCGGATTACCCTCATACCTATGCAACAAATCTTTTCTTGAACTGCTTATCTTCATATCAGTAATCCCTTTCGCTTAAAAAACATTCATTTATAATTCTTTTCAGTTTTACCGACCCTCTGCAGATACAACTGTTCGCACCTCCGTAATACAGTATAAGGTCGTCTCCTTCAAGAACACCGCCGCCGCAGTAAATAATGTTATTGACATCCCCTACCCTTTCATAATACTCTCTTGGTGCCAGTATTGGAATATTGCTTCGTGTTTTTACTATTGACGGATCGTCCGCATCGAGAACCGCTGCCCCCATTCTGTAAAGCGGCCCTGCTGAAGTTTCTTTAACCCCATAGTACAGCATCAGCCAGTCACAACTGCCATTATTGAACCTGATCGGAGGCATGGCAGCCCCCAGCCTGCTAGCATCCCAGTAACCTGCCCGGGGAGACATCAAAACTTCACTGCTGCCCCAATATACCAGATCATCAGAATAAGTAATCCATATACGCCCGCCTGAAGGCCTGTCAAGCCTTGCGTACCTCCCGTTAATTTTTTCGGGAAACAGAACTCCGGCTTTGGTGTCGGGTTCAGATATTGACCCGTGATATACAACACTCTCAAATTTAAGTGTTTCTGCAAGACCAAGCCTGTAGCCTTTTGAATCTTTTTTTGTATAAACAACATAATATTTATTATCGAGGAAAGTAATCCTGGGATCCATGACACCAATATTAGCTGTATCAGGATCCTTCAGTTCTATAAATACATCTTCTTCAACTTTAAAGTTATAACCGTCTTCACTCACAGCTTTGTGTATGGAATGGTGCCCGGCGTGATTTTCTATATCTATAAGCAAAATATATAAACCGTTATATTTAACTGCCGCACAATTATAAATATCGCCCGCTCCAAAACCAAGTCCTTCCAAAGTGATAATAGGATTTCTTTCATATCTGTGAACTATATCGTTCTGTTTGTTGTTTTTCATATAAATTCAGTTTTTTTTATTATTTTAAAGTTTTTAAAATCTCATCAACAGTTGAAATTATAAGACAGGAACACGAATCCGAAGCCCCGTAGTATATCCATAACCTGCCATTTTCCTCAACCATCCCGTTTGTAAAAAGAACGTTCCCGAAAAAACCGTTTATTTCATAATCGGCTTCCGGCTCAATTAAAGGTTTTTCCGGCCTCTTCAATATCTTCCATGGCTCATTCAAGTCCAAAAGCATTGCAAAAAGTGTATATCTCTGCCCATCACCTTTACAGTGGTATATACAGAGCCAGCCTTCTGAAGTTTTTAAAGGTGAACTGCCCCCACCTATTTTCATTGATTCAAATCTGTTATCTCTCGGTTTTGCCACACATTTGTGTCCACCCCAATGCAGTAAATCAGGTGATTCGGCATACCAGATAGACGGCTTTCCGAAACCGCTGTTGTTAGGCCTGTGCAATGCTGCATATTTTCCATTAACTTTCTCCGGAAAAATAGCAACATCTTTGTTTTCAGGGTAAAAAATAACACCTAACCTTTTATGCGTTTTAAAGTCTTCTGTCACTGACAAAGCAGTACTCCAGCTGTTCTCAGAAACAATAGTATAGTTTATATAATATTTTCCATCAATATAAGTTACCCTTGCATCCTCTATTCCATACTTCTCTTGCTCATTCTGCGGATAGATAAAAGGTTTGTCGTCAACGGTAAAATTTACACCGTCCTCACTTCTGGCAATTCTGATATGACTTAAACTTGAAAGAAAGTCAATCCCCTTATACACTACACCTCTCGTATCTTTAAGTTTTACATCAGGGTCAGCTTTATCGAATTCAAGCACTTGCGGTATTCCGTCACCATTTACAAACTTATAAGCAGGCACCCTGATTTTATTTTTCACTTTCACGCATTCCTCTGCAACCCTGAGAAGAAGTAAAGTTTCATTTCCGAATTTTACCGCTGCAGGATTAAATGCTCCAACAACTTTAAAACCTTCAGCGGAAGGCTTTACATCTTCCGGCCTAACTACCGGATTTTTAGAATATCTAATCATAAGCTTGAATTACCTTTTGTAAATTATTAGATTTTATACACAGCAGTCTATTATTTTAGAACTTTTGTTTTCTTTTTATCAGCTATAGTGAAACTAACCTAAATATACATGTCTGGAATTACAGGGAGGCTTTTCTCTAAACTCATAATAAATATCAACTGTTTTAGCCGCGACAATATCCCATGATATTTTTTCTCTAACATATTTAAATGCATTATTAGACAAACGCTCATATAGTTTATCATCTTTCAGAATTTTTATGATCTTTTCAGCAAACTCTTTATCGCTCTCAGCGATTAACCCGGCAGAGGAATCTTTAATAATATTTTTGAATGCTTCAAGTTCGGAAACCACAACAGGCTTACCGAAGCTCAGCGCATGAGCCATGATTCCGCTCTGGGCACCAAGAGTATAAGCAAATGGAAGTACATCCGCAGCATTTAGTATATAATCAAATGTTCGCTGAGGAAATTTGCCGTCAAACACAATAATATTCTCCTTAACCGGGGAACTGTTTATTTTTTTAAAAAGGCTATTGCGATACTCGTTAAATTCACTAACTCTCACCTGGCTTGCAAGTACCAGATACGCATTATCAACCTCTTTGACTATTGACGGGAATATATCAATTATTCTGTGGAAACCTTTTGTCTGCCTGATATATCCAAGAAGCAATACAACTTTTTTCCCGGTTAATCCAAGCTTTTCTTTTGCATCTTTAATAGGTTCAGCTGTCCTTGCCCCATGGTATATCTGATGTATTTTGTCTACTTCAATACCATAAAAGTCAGTTAAAATGGGTATATGGTCCTTTTCATGAACGATAAGGCTGTCAGACTGTTTGCATACCTCCTCCAGGACTCTTCTTTTACGGTATTCAAAATCTTTTCTTACCGTATGCAGAGTAGTAACAACAGGAATATTGCATACTTTTGCCCTTATGATTAAATCAAGCACTGCGACTCCGTCCATCTCGCCGAAGAGTCCGAATTCGTGCTGAATATGTATAATATCAGGGGCAAGCTTCTTTACTGTATCAAAAATTTTCTTGGAAAGACCGCAGTCATCTGAATTATAAGCGGGGAAAACTGTATCTCCTTTAGCTCCATACTGGCTTACAACATAAATTTCATTCTCGGTTTTCTTAAGTGCGTCAGTTAAATATTTAGAATATGTACCAATCCCGCATTCAATTGGGGGATAAGTTGAAATCATAACTATTCTCATTTTTGACACCCCCCTTCTATAGGTTTTAAAGAATAGACAAATATTCAATTAAATTATAATATAAAATATAAAAATTTGAATAGTTTATTATAAAAAAATTTATTAAGTTTTCAGTTATTGGAAGAGATTACCCGATAATAAAATCGGTTTTTGCATAGTAAAGTTTAAAAATCCTTTGTTTTTTTAATGATAACAGATAAAATTAGGAACAAGCTGTATAAGTAGCACCCTTTTTTTTTGAAAAGAATTCAATATTAAAACATTATAATTATTTTATTTGATAGGATGAAGAAGAAATGAAACCAACCAAACTTTTGTTGTGTCTAACTTTATTGTTAATTGCAGTTTCCGGATGCACAAACAAGCAGAGCAAAACTTCTGAAAACAAGATAATAGTATTTCATGCCGGAAGTTTAAGCGTACCGCTTTTAAAATTGAAACAGGCTTATAAAAAGGTAAATTCTGATACAGATATTATTCTTGAAGCAGGCGGAAGCAGGGCATGCGCAAGAAAAATAACCGATTTGAATAAAAAATGTGATCTTATGGTTTCAGCAGATTATAAAGTTATCTACAATCTGCTAATACCAAAATATGCACAATGGAATATTAAATTCGCTACAAACGAGCTGAGTGTGGTGTATAATAAAAAATCAAGATATTCTGAAAAAATAAATACGGAAAACTGGTACAAAATTTTGAAAAAACAGGATGTAACCTGCGGGGCATCAAATCCAAATCACGACCCTTGCGGGTACAGAACCATTCTTTTACTGAAGCTTTCCAGCATTTTTTACAAAGACCCAGAACTGTATAGTGCGATCTCTTCCAAAAAGAAAATGATAATACGCCCTAAAGAAACTGACCTGATATCTCTGCTGAACACCGGCGTTATCGATTATATGTTCATATACAAATCCGTAGCAGTCCAGCATAAAATGAAATATGTCAAACTGCCCGAACAAATTAATCTGGGGAGCCCTGAATATTCAGACTTTTACAAAAAGGCAACGATCAAGATTTCCGGTAAAACACCCGGCTCATTTATAACACAGACAGGTGCGCCGATAGTTTACGGATTGACTATCCCTGAAAATGCCCCCGACAAAAAAGCGGCGATTAAATTTCTGAATTTTATGCTGTCGGAAAAAGGTTTGAATATAATCAAAAACTGCGGACAGAAACCGATAGTCCCGTCTAAGTCTGAAACCTATTCTAAAATTCCAAATCAATTGAAAAAATTCGCTACAAAATAGAATCGATTTTCAGGTTTATTTTCGTTTATTAATCTCGAAGAGAAAACAATTATCTATTTATGTTAAGCAGAAAAAGCAGTTCATTTGAGTTAATACTTGCAGTAATAGGAGGATTAGTCCTTCTTTTTATTTTAGCTCCGCTGTTTCAAATGTTTTTCAGCAGCGATTTTAACAGTTTATTAAAAACTGCCGGCAGCGCAGAAGTACAGAAAAGTATATGGATGACGATCTGGATATCCATTCTCGGAACTTTTCTTTTTTCTTTCTTTGCAATCCCTTTTTCCTATATGCTTGCGAGAAAAGATTTTCCTTTAAAGCGTTTAGTCTGCGGCATAATAGATATTCCTGTTGTGATACCCCACTCCGCAGCCGGGATAGCACTGCTTGGAATACTCTCTGAAGAGAGTGCATTCGGTTCTTTTTTAAATAAAATCGGTATCAGTTTTGTGGATACTGAAGCAGGTATAATGGTTGCTATGATTTTTGTAAGTCTACCCTTTTTAATCAATTCCGCCAAGGCCGGTTTCGAATCCGTTCCGCTGAGCCTTGAAAAAACAGCTTACACTTTAGGGGCCTCTCCGGGAAAAGTTTTTTTCACAGTCAGCCTGCCAATTGCCTGGCGTTCCATACTTTCAGGTTTTGTGATGATGTGGGCAAGAGGTCTGAGTGAATTCGGAGCGGTCGTCATAATAGCCTATCACCCGACTGTCACGTCGGTACTTATTTATGAAAGATTTACAGCTTACGGTTTAAAATACGCACAGCCTGTAGCTGTAATTTTTATTATAGTCTGTTTGATTGTATTCATTCTGTTCAGACTTCTTTCTGGTAAAAATATTACAGCATATAGAGGATTTAAAAATTAAAACTGCTGCAGGAAAACAGATTAATATGGGAAAACTAAAACTTACAAATATTTCCAAGAAATTAGGAGTATTCAAACTCGAGGATATTTCTTTTTCCCTGGAAACCGGCGACTATTTTGTAATTTTAGGTAAATCTGGAAGCGGAAAATCCGTACTCCTTGAAATTATTTCCGGCCTTATAACTCCGGATAAAGGCAGAGTTTACCTTAACGAAAAAGATATTACTGCCAAAAAAATACAGAAACGCAATTTGGGGTTAGTTTTTCAGAATCATTCGCTTTTCCCACATTTATCAGTAAAAAGCAACATTCTTTATCCTCTGAGAGCCCGAAAAAAAATGAATGCAGACACCGGTAAAAAATTGGAAACTTTATGCAGAACTTTAGGTATTTTAAATCTCTTAAACCTCAAACCCGGTACACTTTCTTTAGGGGAATCACAAAGGGTGGCACTGGCCCGAACTCTGATTACTTCACCGGAATGCATTCTGCTTGATGAGCCATTATCTTCTCTGGATATACAAACAAAAGCAGAAATCAAAACTCTACTGAGAAAAATAAACAAAGATTCAGACTCTGTCAAGTCGGAACCGCAGACTGTTTTACATGTGACCCATGATTATGAAGAGGCAATATCGCTGGCAAACAAAATTGGCGTAATAGAGAACGGTTCCATCTCTCAAATTGGAACACCTGAAGAAGTATTTAGACACCCGGGCACTGAGTTCGTAGCGAATTTTGCAGGAATAAAAAACTTTTTCAGAGGCAAGGCTGCAGAAACAGAAAACGGAATCAGTGTATTTACTCCTTATATGAATAACATTCCGGCAAATATCAGTTTTTATATATCAGGAAATTACAGAAATGAAGAAGACGGTAACCTGATTATAAAGGGAGAAAATATTACTATTGCCAACGAGTTATACGCAACCAGCGCCAGGAATACATTTAAAGGTAAAATAACAGACATAGAAAATGTAAAATCCGGCATAGAAGTCACTGTAAAAACTAACGGACTTTTACTGTCATCCCTAATAACAAAAGAATCACTTAACAATCTGAACCTGAGTTTTGACAAAACCGTTTATATCAGCTTTAAGGCAAATGCAGCTAAATTCATAAAATAATTTCTCTTTTGAAAAATCTATATAGAATAAATATCATAGCTGATGTTAAAGACACAGGTTTTACAAGATGATAGAAAAAAACAAAAAAATCTTTTTCACTCAATAAGTTAAATCTCATAATTAAGGTTATAATGCTTTCCATTCCCTCAGCTTTGACTCTATGAATTTCACTGTAGCGGAATGTGTCTTTTTTTTATTTTCAACAATTTGGGGCGGGCCAAATTCTATATAAATTTTGCGTTCTCTATGAATGCTGCCAAAATTCAGGACAAACTTCCCATTGCTCCAGAAGTCGGTTTTTAGGGCAACCGGGATAACAGGTACTCCAGCCTTTTCCGCCAGTTTACCACCAATAGAACCAAAGCTTTCTGGATCAAACTTACCTCTGATACCCTGAGGAAACACAATAATAGACCTCCCCGAAGCGATCAATTTTTTACCTTCCTTCATTACTTTTCTGTAATCCCTCATCGGCTCAGTCCTTGTCAGGGCAATAGGTTTGGTCGCTCTCATTATCCTGCCGAAAAATTTACCTGTAACTAAACTTTTTTTAACAACAAAACTCGCTTTTTTGTATGGCAAGATGACCATAGGAAGTATAAATGTTTCAAGCATACTCATATGGTTACACACAAACACAACAGGGCCTTCAGTCTTTCTAAGACGATCAATACCTTTTATTTGAAATTTTCCGCCGCAATCCTCTACAAGCTTAAAAGTTTTAAGAGAGGTATTTAAATATTCTTCATCATCAAATTTTCCTATTGTTGCTCTCCTCCTTTCATATAGAAGGATAGAAAAATAGCGCAGATAAAAATAAAACCTACTATTTAAAAAAAGCTTATCTAACAATACTCTTTTACGGTTCGCGGGTGTTTCGTATGAATTTTCTTCAAGTTTCTTTTTCATTTTCGTTTCCATTCAGATAGTTTATTCATTAAATAAACAGCCTTGATCTCCTTCCCGGATATGCCGTTTATATTGACTCTCTCTGCATCGCCTGTACGGTCCATTTGGCTAAGAATCAAATCTGCTTCAAAATATGTGATATTTAATGCAAGTTCATCATTTATACCCTTCATCATATCAGGAGAAATCTCCTGTGCAACTATTTTTTCCGGAATTTTCAGGTATTCAGCTAGCTGAATGACCTGAGTTTTATATAATCCTGATATCGGCTGGTAAGGTAAGTTATCTATTCCCTGTTTAACAAACCATCCGAGTTTAATTTCTGAACGGTTAGCAGCCCCGAAAAGAATTGCGTTTTTTTCCTCAGCAATCTTTTCAAGATAGTTCCGTCTGTAAATATGCCTTTGTTCGAATGCTTTCGCTATAGGTTCTAAAGTAATCTTATAGATATGGCTTCTTAGCTTATAGCAGTTTAAATCACCTGCTCCTTTTCGCAAAGAAGTTATAAATGGAGTTTCTCTAAATAAAAAAATGTATATGCGATGCAAAAAGCGGTTCAGGCCTGGAAAGTAAGAACATAACCTCATGGCAATGCTGGAATATATATTTTGTTCAGTCATCTGTGAATCAATAGATTTTATATAAAGCCTTATGCCCAGCCATACAGCTGTAATCTCGGCGTTTTTCTTTGATACAGGGCTACTGTCCCGGTCATAGAGATAATAGGCCTCAACTGAATCCTTCCCAAACGCTTTAACGAGCAATGCAGATAGCACGGCCGAATCTATCCCCCCGCTAAGTCCGAGTACAGCCCTTTTTGTAGACTGTTCATTCGCTTTTTTCTTTATATAACGGATTATAGAAGAAACAGTTTTCTCCTCATCAATTTTTAAAGAGGAATTAATTTTTTTTTCTGTTCCCATATATACAAAAGCCGATTTAATTTATTTATCCATCACACCATACAGTATGACCTGTATCGAATGATAAGGTCGAAAATCAGTAATAAAATATATTGAAACCATCCGGGATACAAGCAACCTTTCAAAAGTATCGTCTTTTGTATCTAATATTTTTCAAAAATGGGAAGAAATAAACTAAGCAATCAAAGAATTAGACTGCTTAAAAAAAGTTACATCTCAACGAGAATGACCGAAAAACGGCAGACCGCATAAAAACAGTTATACTTTTAAACAGAGATTTGAGTTATACAAAGATTTCAGAGATATTACTCCTTGACGATCAAACTATAAAAAATTATGAGAAAAGTCATTCTGAAGGAGGACTTGACCGTTGTTAACTTTTATTTATAAAGGTGGTTCAGCCAAACTTACTGCAGAACAGGAAAAGGAATTGAAAGAACATATTGCTAAATCATACTATAATGATTTGAAAGTTCTGAACAATTATAAACTCGCTTAAACGATTGTTTTTACGAAAATCTCGCCACGCTATACAGCACAAGTCATATCGAATGATGTGATGGAAAAATAAAAATCAATCGTAGTGTGTATGGCTAAAACATTAATTTACCTTTAACAATCAATAATTCTGCACACCTATAGCCGCATTAAAATCTGCTCCCGCATTCGATTCGCCTATTGGAAATTCTTTATAATTAAAGTTCAGCTCCTGTATTTGTTCCGTTTTTTCGGACCCGACTTTCTTAGATGATCCATCTAAATCAATTCCGCAGGCAGCAGACAACTTAGCTTTTGCCTTCGATACGGCAGCCTCGGTTCTTATGAACCTTCTTCTTAGTGCAACTAATGTTTGCTGTGCCTGATTTAATTTAGTAATATCTGCTTTACAGGCAATGTATTGTGATAAAACCAAATCACGTCTGTCCTCGGCTTTTATTACTGCTCTAAGCAGCTTTTCCCTAACTGAAAGCTGAGCTTTAAATTTTACATAACAGGTTTTTACTTGTTTTACAACCGAAATCCATTTCTTCATTAGCTTATGCTTTTGCATGTCTAATCCGGCACTCTGTTTTCGAATTTCAGTAAATTTACTTCCATTAACTGAAGCTTTCAAGGAAGGCTTACCGCTTCCGGAGGTTTTATTTACAGTAGGTAAATTTTCTCCCCAGCTGCCGTAAAGATCATACTTTGCTGATTTCAAGGCCTCTTTATTGGCTTTCAGGTCAGGCCTGTTTTCAATAGCCAGGTCAAGGTAATAATTTAAGCCGTTCCTGGTTATTTCAGGCTTTTCATAACTTTTTGCTTTATTTTGTAAAGAAGAATAACCTGCCGGCAGCTGAGCGGTTGTTACACCCATTTTGGAGGCTAAATCATAACTTGACGCTTCAGCACTGCTCTCTGCTTTGACAGCCTCAGCTTTTGCAAGGTTTGCTTTTATCTTAAAATTCAGAATGTCTGCTTTGGAAGCCCTGCTGCTCTTATAATTATTTATAGACTTCACTGTAATTTGATCCTGAAAAGTCTCATTTTGTTTTTGTATCCCAGCAATATGCTTTTCTTTTTCAAACTCATTGTAGTTTGTCTTTACATCTTCACTGAGTTTCCTCCTGTAATTCTCCGCTGCAAATCCTGCTTCTTCCGATTTTGCTTTTTCAGACAATGCATTCATTACCTCGGGCATCGAAACTTCATACCCTTTATTTATACTGTTGCCGGAAACTGCCGCTCCCGGCGAAAATCTGCTTAGAGAAGAATAATACCTAAACCGGGCAGCATCAGCCTCATCTTTACTCGCAGAATAACCCGGATTATTCTCAAGTGTTGAATTAACAGCAGCCCTTCTGTTAATATTCTTACCTCTCGAATATATTCCTTCTTCAACAGTATCGTTGTCAGAATAAACAACTTCAGGTGAAGGATTACTTCTGACACAAGACACTGTAACAAAAACAAACATTAAACATATTATATAATATCCCGAATTCTTATACATTTATAATCCTTTTAATATTGCGGCACTGATTGTCCTTTATATTGACTGTAATTCAGGGAGTTCAGAAGCCAAAGGAAAACTTTTTCTGAGTCCAGGGCGCTGAACACTTACAGATGCTGCTTTACATGCTCTCTCTGCGGCTTTGTTATCATTAAATCCGAGTGCACTGAAACATGCATAAGCCCCGATAAAACGGTCTCCCGCTGCGGTTGTATAAAACGCTTTTATTTTCAGTCCAGAATAAGCTGTACTGAATCGTCTGTTATGAAAAGACAGCCTTAAGAGCCGCGTGTCATCATAACTTTTTTCAGTGCACCTATTCTTGATGCTAACGCTAATTCATCAAAATCGCAAGTTAAACATTCTCTTTTCATTTGTAATTTGTAATGCCGGAATTTAATTCGGAGGGCCTGATTTTTCTGAAAAACACATAGCAATCATTGATTATGAGTAAGCTTACTGAAATAATAACACAGTTAAAAGAAACACAAAAATCAAAACTTCAATGCGTTATTCCAGTAAATCAAAGAGACTGGTTTTAAAAGTTTGAATTATGATATTTCCCGTGGAATTCTATCATCAGGTCCAAGAGGTACAGGAAAAAATCCCGGCTTCTTACCCAGATTAAGAAGGACATTTTCTTTCCGGCTTTGCTTCATCTACTGGTTACTTTTTACACGATATTCATTATTTTGCTTCTCCTGCTATTTCGCAGGATTCATGTAATATCTACGTTTATCTATGTTGATATATATTTAATCTTCATTTATAGTTATAAAAAAGAAATATTAATAATGCAGAGTTTATTATTCTGCGCATAAAAAGTTACAGGAGAATAATATGGATGAAAAACTGTTAATAAATGAAAGCTTTAAAGGGAGAAAAGGCCCTGTTGTATTATGTATAATGGACGGTGTAGGCTTTGGTAAATACGAAAATGGCGATGCTTTTTTAAAGGGGTATACGCCGAATCTTGATAAAATGCTTAAAACTCTACCAAATACAAAACTTAAGGCTCACGGCACTGCGGTCGGACTGCCGTCCGATTCTGATATGGGGAACAGTGAAGTCGGGCATAATGCAATAGGTGCAGGAAGAGTTTTTTCCCAGGGGGCTAAACTGGTCAATGAGGCTATTCAGTCTGAAAGAATGTTTAAAGAAGAGACCTGGCTGAAAGCTGTGGAAAACTGTAAAAGCAATAACAGCACAATGCATTTTCTCGGTCTTTTTTCAGACGGGAATGTTCACAGTAATATATCTCACTTAAAGGCTATGATCGAAAAAGCGATAGATGAAGGGGTAAAAAAAATAAGAATTCATCTTCTTCTTGATGGACGTGATGTTCCAGAAACTTCAGCTCTTAAATATGTGGAGCCTTTTGAAGAGTACTTAAAACCACTGAGAGAAATGTGTGATATTAAGATAGCTTCAGGCGGCGGCAGGATGAAAATTACAATGGATAGATACAGCGCCAATTGGGATATGGTAAAAATAGGATGGGATATTCATGTGCACGGCAAAGGTAGAATGTTTTCCTCCGCTAAGGAAGCTATTGAAATTCTCAGAAAGGAAACGAATGCTATAGACCAGGATTTACCGCCTTTTGTTATAAAAGATCAAAATGACGAGCCAGTAGGAGCAATGCACGATGGCGATACTGTTGTTTTTTATAATTTCCGCGGTGACAGAGCTCTCGAAATTACAGCCGCATTTGAAGAAGATGTTTTTGATAAGTTCGATAGAACACCGAGGCCAAATGTTTTTTACGCAGGAATGATGGAATATGACGGGGACATGCATGTGCCTAAGAACTTTCTGGTAACCCCCCCCGCTATTTCCAAGACGATGGGTGAATATCTCTGCAAAACCGGTTTAAACCTAATGGCAATTAGCGAAACACAAAAATATGGACATGTTACCTATTTTTTTAATGGGAACAGGACCGGAAAATTTGATGAGAATAAAGAAACTTATATTGAAATAACTTCAGATATTATCCCTTTTGAACAGCGCCCCTGGATGAAAGGAGCTGAAATAACTGATAAGGTTATAGAATCAGTAGGAAGCGGTAAGTATGATTTTATCAGACTTAATTACCCGAACGGCGATATGGTAGGACATACCGGTATTTATCAGGCAGCAATAATTGCAATTGAGACAGTAGACCTATGCCTAAAGAGACTTGCTGATGCTGTAGCGAAAGCAGGCGGGGTGTTAATTATAACAGCTGATCATGGAAACTGTGATGATATGTTCCAGCATAATAAAAAAACCGGTGAAGTCGAAATTGGAGAAAACGGTAAACCCGAGGCAAAAACAAGCCACTCCCTGAATCCTGTACCCTGTATAATATATGATCCGGAAGGTAAAGGAGAATATAAACAGACCTTACGGGACGGGCTTGGTATCAGTTCAGTAACCGCAACTTGTATAGAACTTTTAGGATATGAAAAACCGGAGGATTATGACCCGAGTGTTCTGGAATTTAAATAATTATAAAAATTAAAAAAATCTATTGAAAGAAACTTCTAAAATTTATGATGTTATTGTGTTCGGTTCAGGCCCTGCAGGTACCTCAGCGGCCGGGAAACTGTCTGCAGAAGGGAATTCTGTTTTACTGATTGACCGTTACAAATTCCCCCGTGAAAAAGTTTGCGGTGATGGTTTAACAGGTGACAGTATAAGGATGCTGAAAAAATTTGGAATTTGGGATGAAGTTTCTGCAGAAGCATTCAGATCAGATAAAGTTCAGCTTTTCCCTTTCGAAAAGTATTCCTTTACACTTAACGTTCCTGTCTATACCCTGAAAAGGACTGTTTTTGATTCTATAATGAGGAAATGGGCTGCTGAATGCGGAGCAGATATCGGAGTTGCTGAATACATAGGTTGTATTTCCCGAAAAAATAACGTCAGTAAGGTTAAAGTCCGTGTTCCGGAAACTGAGGATTATAAATTTATTAAAGGGCGGATTGTTGTGCTGGCCATAGGTTGCCAGCGAAATTTTTCTTATGCATTCAGCCGCTCTAAGAAATTGAATATGGAAACGAAAAGTATAGCTGTAAGAGGCTACTGTAAAGCCGACTGGAATATAAAGAATCCATTGATTTTTTTTGATAAAAGGTTTCCCGGCGGTTATGTATGGATTTTTCCGATGAGTGACAGTGTCTATAATGTTGGATGCGGTGCGGCCGTTAAGACTCAAAGACTGAAAAGCAAATTAAACGGATTTTTAAAGGAAAATCAATATACTTCAATATCTGAACCCGAATGGCTATCAAAACCTAAAGGGGCTTTTATCCAGAAGGGTTTATGTAAACTTTCCTCAGCAGTGAACAATAATATTTTATTAACCGGCGAGACTTTGGGCTCAACCTATCCTTTCACAGGAGAAGGGATAGGTAAAGCTATGGAAACAGGCTATCTTACCGCTGAATTTGTGAATGAAACACTGAAAAAAGGAAGCATTGACGATCTGGAAGACTACCCTGAATTCTTGAAGGACAAAATAGGTAAAGCATATCTCCCTTACATTGCCGCTGAAGCGGTTTTTAAAAGAAGGTTTATAGGTCTGGCTGCATTTATACTCTTATGTTCCAGTAAAGGACTCTGCAATTATGCTGCAGATATTTTATCTGAGAGAAAAAACCCTGAAAACTCTAAGCTGATTAAACTGCTATATAAAATAATCAAACCTCTAAATTGATTCTTTCCAGGGCCTGGGATATATCTTTATCCCCTCTACCGCTTAAGTTTATTACTACAGTTTGGTCTTTAGTGAACTGTTTATGATTTTTCAGTAACCAGGCTACGGCATGACTGCTTTCAAGTGCAGGAAGTATGCCTTCTATCTTATTTAGTATTTGAAATGCTTCAAGTGCCTCGTTATCATCAGCACTGGTATATTCCACGCGTTTTAAGTCGTAGAGCAGTGAATGTTCCGGACCTACTGCAGCATAGTCAAGTCCCGCTGATATCGAATGCGTATTGCTTATCTGCCCGTTTTCGTCTTGAAGTATATATGTTTTAGTTCCCTGAAGTATTCCGAGTCTTCCTCCGGAAAATCTTGCGGCGTGTTCGCCAAGCTTTTCACCATTCCCGCCGGCCTCGACTCCTATCATTCTGACTCCAGTATCTTTTATAAAAGGATGAAACAATCCTATAGAGTTACTTCCACCCCCCACACAGGCAATCAATGCATCGGGCAGTACCTTTTCTTGTTCCAGAATCTGCTTTTTTGCTTCTTCGCCTATAGTCTTCTGAAAGTTCCTGACAATTAACGGAAAAGGATGTGGCCCTAAAGCTGAACCGAGAATATAGTGAGAACTGCCGGATGAAGCGATCCAGTCTCTTATTGCCTCGCTGACTGCTTCTTTCAAGGTTTTTTGTCCGGCTGTGACAGGCCTGACTTCAGTACCCAGTAAGTTCATTCGAAACACATTTGTTGCCTGACGATGTATGTCAACCTCTCCCATATATACAACACATTTAAATCCAAAACGTGCAGCAACCGTTGCTGTGGCAACACCGTGCTGTCCTGCACCTGTTTCAGCAATTATCCTTGTTTTTCCCATTCTTTTCGCCAAAAGCGCCTGCCCGAGAGCATTGTTGATCTTATGTGCCCCTGTATGACAGAGGTCTTCTCTCTTTAAATATATTTTAGGACCGTTGAGATATTTTGTAAGGCGCTCTGCAAAATAAAGCGGAGTTGGGCGACCAACAAAATTGTTCAAATAATAATTGAATTCTTTGTGAAACTCCGGATCTTTATCCGCTTTTTTATAAGTTTCTTCAAGTTCTTCGAGTGCGGGAATTAATGTTTCCGGTACAAAGCAGCCACCATAATTTTCAAAATGTCCGCTGTTGTCAGGAAAAGAATAATCGTTGAATTTGCTGGTTTGCATGTTACAGACTGCTTTTTTTTGTTTTATAATTAATATTAAAACTTTATGAATATACAACAGTTTTTCTGAATTGGCAAAAAAAAAATAAAACTGTATATGAAATTTCTAATAACTGTCTTATCTGATTCAAAATATATACAAAAAACCGATTTAATTTTCGAAATATAGTAACTAAAATATATTGAAAACATTCAGTATACAATTAATCTTTAAAAGTAGCGTCTTTTGTATCTAATATTTTTAATTTGTATAAAACGGAATAATTATGAAAAAGACAGATGAGAACTGTATTTTCTGCAGGATTGTACAGAAACAGGAACAGGCTGAAATTCTTTATGAGGATGATAATGTTATGGCATTTATGGATAAAGCGCCGATTAATCCGGGACATATCCTGGTTATTCCTAAAAATCATTATGTAAGCTGTGTTTCCGTTCCTGAGAATATTGCGGGACGGATGTTTCATGTGGCTTCAAGGCTTGCTGCCGCATGTAAGAGAGCTTTTAAAAGCGACGGATACAACCTGCATTTGTCTGAGGGAGGTTGTGCGGGACAGGATATTTCACATGTTCACACCCACCTAATAACAAGGTTTTTAGATGATAATTTTTTCTGGAACTGGCGTAAACTGGATATTTCTGAAAAAGAAATAAAAAGTCTTGCCGGTCAAATAATAGATAAACTTAAAATCGAATAACTTTTTCGTAAATTCTTTACAGAACGGTATTGATGCACTATCATTAAAAGTTAAACACAAAAAAAGGTAAAGTTTTATGGCTGCAGATTCTAAAAAACTGTTTGTGCTTGATACAAATGTTATTTTACATGACAGTTCATGTATTAACGATTTTCACGAACATGATATTGTAATTCCTATAACTGTTATAGAAGAACTGGACAAGTTTAAAAAAGGTAACGATTCACTTAATTATCATGCAAGGGAATTTTTACGCTCACTTGACGGATTAAGCGGAGATAAACTTTTTGCTGAAGGAGTCCAGAGAGGCGAAGGTAAAGGAAAAATTTGTGTTAAGTTGGAATCTGAATTTAATGAAGACCTTAAAAACAATTTTATTCAGGATATACCTGACCATCATATTCTCAACATAGCATATATTACTATGAAGGAAAATCCTGACCGGGAGGTCATCCTTGTATCTAAAGATGTTAACTTAAGAATGAAAGCTAAGGCCGTAGGTCTGACATCTCAAGACTATCGTAAGGATAAAATTAAAAATATTTCCACTTTATATAAGGGTAAAGTGACTCTGGATAATGTTGACCTTGACGTTATTGGAAAAATGTATAAAGGCAATGGGGAAATCGATCCGGCAAAGCTTAAACTTGAACAGGAACTGCATCCCAATGAATTTGTTATTCTCAGAAACGGAAAAAAATCGGCACTGACTGTACACGACGCCGGGATGAGAGTGCTTAGGCGTATTGAAAAAAAATCCGCATATGGAATCTCACCTAGAAATGCTGAACAGATATTTGCTCTTCATGCTTTATTGGATCCTAAAGTAAATCTTGTGAGTCTTTCAGGAAAAGCTGGTACAGGAAAAACCTTACTTACATTGGCCGCAGCTCTTGAACAGAAGAAAAACTTTCAGCAGATACTTATGGCGCGTCCTATAGTGGCCTTGAGTAATAAGGATATCGGCTTCCTCCCCGGTGACGTAAATTCAAAACTGGATCCATATATGCAGCCTTTATACGATAACCTCGGTGTAATACAGACACAGTATCCAGAAAGACATGACGGTAAAAGCTCCAAAGTAAAAGAGATGCTTGAAGACGGTAAACTGGTAATATCTCCTTTATCCTATATCCGCGGCAGAAGTTTAGTTAATGTCTTCTTTATTATAGATGAGGCACAAAACTTGACACCCCATGAAATAAAAACAATTATAACAAGAGCCGGAGAAGGGACTAAAATTGTTTTTACAGGCGATATTTTCCAGATAGACCATCCTTATCTTGACAGCCATTCTAACGGCCTCAGTTACCTGATTGAGAAATTACAGGGACAAAAGCTTTATTCACATGTATTTTTAGAAAAGGGAGAAAGGTCGGAACTGGCCGAGCTCGCCAGTAATTTATTATAAATATAATTTATTTTTAAAAGTGGCAGATTTGCTGTATTTACAACATACTTTGGATTTTCCGTAAAATAAGTGTTCGGATGTATAAACATATTATTATTAAGAAAAAACTGTTAAAGTATATATAACATGAAAGAAAAAACTTTTGAAAAAGTAAATGATTTAAGTTTAATAAGAAATATAGGAATAATAGCCCATATTGATGCCGGTAAGACTACTCTTACAGAGCGTTTTCTGTATTATTCAGGCAAAACTCACAAGATAGGAGATATAGACAATGGTAATACGGTAATGGACTATCTTGATGAAGAAAGGTCAAGAGGTATAACTATTGTTTCCGCTGCAGCTTCATTTCATTGGCAAGATAAGCTGTATCACCTTATCGATACTCCCGGACATATAGATTTTACTGCCGAGGTCGAAAGGTCTTTGCGTGTTATTTCCGGAGCTGTTGTAATTTTCAGTGCTGTTGAAGGTGTTGAAGCCCAAAGTGAAAAAGTCTGGAGACAGTCCGAAAAATATAATATATCAAAAATTGCTTTTATTAATAAGATGGATAGGATGGGAGCTTCTTTCGATAGGGTTTATGAAGAAATAAAGAATAAATTCAACGGAATTAAGGCTGTCCCCATGCAGATTCCGGTCGGAGAAGAATCAGAGCTTTCGGGTGTCATAGATCTGTTGAATATGAAATATTTAAAGTTCGGACAGGATGACGGTTCTGAGGTTATAAGAGAAGAAATACCTGAAGAGTTGCCGGTAGAGCATTTAAACCGTTACAGGGATGAAATGCTGTCTACTGTTGCTGAATTTTCGGATGAAATAGCAGAACTGTACCTGGAAGAAAAGGATATACCTTTAAATTTACTAAAAAGTGAAATCAGAAGGCTTGTTGTTGGAAATAAGTTATGCCCGGTATATTCGGGCTCAGCAAGAAAAAATATAGGAGTCCAGTCAGTTATGGATGCCGTTTCTGAATATATGCCATCTCCTCTTGATCAACCCGTGTATAAAGGGCACTCAGTTAAATCGGGTAAAGAAAAAGAAGTTAATATTAATGATAAAAACTTCTGCGGCCTTATATTTAAACTTGTTGCCAGTGAAACTGCGGACTTGCTTTATATGAGAACTTACAGCGGCACTCTTTCTGCCGGTTCTATAGTATTCAATCCAAGAACAAAAGAAAAAATAAAAATAAAACGGATTCTAAGGCTGTATTCTAAACGTGTAGAACCTATTGAAGAAGTCGGGCCGGGTGATATTGTAGGTTTAATAGGTGTAAAAAACACTACTACAGGTGATACTCTCTGTTCTGCAGGAAACCCTGTTGCCCTTGAGGGAGTCAATTTTCCGGAACCTGTAATATCTATGGCTATAGAGCCCAAATCTTCTAAGAATAAGGATAAACTTGTATCTTCACTTAACCTGTTATGCCGGGAAGACCCTACCCTTTCACTGGATGTTCATGAAAGTACCGGTCAGAATATTCTTTCAGGTATGGGGGAGCTCCACCTTGAAATTAACTGCAACCGGCTTGAACGAGAGTTCAATCTGGATATTAAACACGGTGCACCGAGAGTGGTTTATAGAGAAACGTTAAAACAACATTCTATTGAAACAGGTATATTAACCCAGGCTATAGGCGAAACTGAATATAACGCAGAAGTTGTTATCCAATTTGAGCCGACAATGCGTTCTGATGTAGGTATTGAGGTTATAAGTAATGTAAAAAACAAATCGAATGTACCGAATTCATGGTTGAATTCTGCTGAAGATGCACTGAATAACGGTCTCAGGACCGGCGGAAACTGGGGATACCCGCTGATTTATATAAAAGCCACAATCTTAGAGATCAGGGGCACTGCGGATAAAACTATTGACAGTATTGTTGCGGGAGCGGTACTGAATGGAATTCAACGTGCCATTCAGAAAGGTACTAAGCTTTATGAACCTATTACCAAACTTGAAATAATGAGTCCTGAATCTACTGTAGGCGAAATTACAGGTTTCCTTCAGGCCAGAAGGGCTGTTATTCAGGATATTGAACCCCTGCCCGATATGAAAAAATTATTGTGTGAAGTGCCTCTGTCTGAAATGTTCGGCTTCAGTAAAGCTCTTCCGAAACTTTCCGGAGGCAGGGCATCATTCAGCATGGAGCCATTTGGTTATCAGGAGATTTCCGAAGAACATTTTAATAGAATCATGGGAGTTTCCTCTTAAAGGACGATAATTAGACTGTCCACGAAAAGGTATTTCATGGCTTTGATTTTTCTTTTGTACCTGTTTTCTAAATATATTATACAGAACTGTGGGCAAATTTCTACTGAAAATTTGATAATAATTAGAAGCGTTTAAACAAAAATTCTTTTCGTATAGCTAATTATAGAGGATTTAAATTATGACTAAAAAAGCAAATTCATCATATTCAAATGCAGGAGTGGATATAGATCTCGCACAGAAACTACTGAAAAATGTGAAATCCAGAATAGCTGAATCAAAGCGCTCTGAAGTACTTGCTCCCATAGGCGGTTTCGGAGGACTTTTTCAGATCGATTTAAGCAAATACAGGAATCCGGTAATGGTGTCGAGTATAGATGGAGTAGGCACCAAGATAATGGTTGCTATTATGATGGAAAAATTTGACACAATCGGGTACGATATTGTGCATCACTGTATAAACGATATTGCTGTCCAGGGGGCTGAACCTGTTTATTTTATGGATTATTTTGGAACCGGTAAACTGAAATCCCCTCAGTATGAAGAAGTTCTTTCCGGAATTGCGGATGCCTGCAGGAATAATAACTGTGCTGTTCTTGGAGGGGAAACTGCAGAAATGCCGGGAATGTACGGAGAAGATTTTGATTTAGTGGGCTGCATAACCGGTATAGCTGAAAAAGACAGGCTGATTACCGGACAAAATATAAAGAACGGCCATTATGCTATAGGTCTTGCTTCAAATGGGCTGCATACAAATGGATACAGTTTGGCCCGTAATATTCTTTTTAACAAAGCCGGTTACAAACCTGATACTTATCTGGACGAATTAGAGGAAACCGTGGGAGAAGCATTGCTTCACCCTCATATATGCTACTGGAATGCTGTCAGAGAACTTTTAAAAGCTGATGTTTCACTGGACGGACTGGCGCATATTACCGGTGGCGGTCTTTACGATAATGTGCCGAGGATACTCCCTGAGAATGTCTGCGTTGAGTTCGATAAAAATTCTCTACCGGTGCCGCCAATATTCAAGCTTATAAAAAATAAGGGCAGCGTATCAGACAGGGAACTCTATAGAGTTTTTAATATGGGAATAGGCATGGTTCTCTTTGTTCCGGCCGAGGATAAAGAGAGAACAGTCAAAATTGCTGAAGAAAACGGCTATAGTGCGGCTATATGCGGAAAAGTCAAGCCGGGGAAACAGAATGTTGAGATTGTTTAGCAGAACAGCATAAAAATACTTCAGAAAAAGCAAAAATTTAATAACAATTGGATTTAGGATTTATATTATGATTACTTTTCAAGAAGCATACAACATTGTATTGAGCCACTTTAAAGAAATGGCAACAGAAACTGTAGATATAAAAGAAGTACAGGGCAGGATACTGGCCGAAGATATCTACTCAGACATCGACATGCCGCCTTTTGACAAGTCGGCAATGGACGGCTATGCATGCAAGGCCGAGGATGCACATGGTATACTTGATTTAGTAGAAACTGTACCTGCCGGGGTTGTCCCTGAAAAAAAAATATTAAAAGGACAATGCTCTAAAATTATGACCGGTGCTGTAATGCCAGAAGGGGCTGATACAGTTATCATAATCGAGGAAAGCGAAGAACACGACGGTAAAGTAAAATTTGCTCCTCGGAAAAACGGGTTCTTCTATAAGTGTAAAGATAATATCTGTTTTAGGGGGGAAGATATTAAAAACAGTGATGTTGTGTTGAGAAAAGGGACAAAGATTAAACCTGAGCATATTGCCGTTTTAGCTACTGTCGGCTGTGTTGGACCGCTTGTTTATAAACTCCCGAGAGTCGGCATAATAGCAACAGGCAGCGAACTGGTTGAACCATATGAGAAGGCGGACGGGCCAAAGATCCGAAACAGCAACAGTTACCAACTCGCGGCTCAGATTGAACGTATTCCCGCAATACCGGTTTATTACGGAATTGCTGAGGATACAGAAGAAGCAATTGGTTCAGCAATATCTAAAGCGCTGGATGAAAATGATGTTGTCCTTATTTCAGGCGGTGTTTCTATGGGTGATTTTGATTTGGTCCCGGGAATACTGGCTAAAAACGGGGTGGAACTGTTGTTTGATAAAATTGCAATAAAACCTGGGAAACCGCTAAATTTCGGGATTTCTGATAAAGCTGTCTGTTTTGGTCTTCCTGGAAACCCAGTCTCAACATTTGTTCAGTTTGAAATTTTAGTAAAACCTTTCCTGCATAAAATGATGGGGAATGATTTTAAACCGATAATAATTTCTGCGCAGGTTGGAACAACTATAAAACGAAAAAGAACAGAAAGAGAATCGCTAATTCCTGTAACTGTTAAAAACGGAAAAGTATATCCTATTGAATATCATGGTTCAGCACATATAAATGCTATGTGTTCGTGTGAGTTCATACTGTCCATCCCAAGAGGTGTTGGGGAAATAAAAGAAAAGGACGTTGTAAATGTTAGACAGATTTAACAGAAACGTAAATTACTTAAGAATATCTGTTACCGACAGGTGTAACCAGAGGTGCGTGTACTGCATGCCAAAAGAAGGAGTTACTCTGTTGAAGCACGAAGATATTTTGTCTTTTGAACAAATTTTGCAGGTCGTGAAGATTGCTGTTGCCAAATTCGGAATAAATAAAGTTCGACTGACCGGGGGAGAGCCTTTAATTAAGCGCGATATCATTTCACTGGTTCTTATGATTGCGAATGTAGACGGTGTTGAAGATCTTTCCATGACAACCAACGGTGTACTTCTTAATAAATATGCTTTGCCTCTTAAAGAAGCCGGACTTGACAGACTTAATGTAAGTCTGGATTCTGTCGACAGAAATGAATATAAAACGATCACAAGATGTGATAATCTTGAAAGGGTGTTGAAAGGACTCGATAAGGCAAAAAAAATTGGATTTAGAAAAATAAAATTAAATTGTGTTATTGCAGGTGACATGGATAGAAAAAGGGGGCAGGAGGTAAAAAAATATGCGGATAAACACGGTTTCGAGCTGCGTTTTATAAGGCAGATGGATATTTCTAAAGGCGAATTCTGGCAGGTTGAAGGCGGAGACGGCGGTAACTGTAAAAAATGTAACCGTTTAAGACTGTCGAGTGACGGCAGAATATTTCCTTGTCTCTTCAGTGATATATCTTATTCAATAAAAGAGCCGGGAATAGAAGAAGCCTTAAAAAGAGGAATATTAAATAAACCTGAGTCTGGCGAAACTGCAGATAACAATTTCAGTTTCATAGGAGGTTAGGTTTAACAGCAAAGACCGGGGTGGTTTTACAAGTCACGCAGAGAAAAAAAATAAAACATAGTTGCGTTCTCAGAGCGTTTTCACATCCCATATGCAGTTATAAAAGGATTATTATGAACAATTTATCACATATTGACAAAAGCGATCGACCGGCAATGGTCGATGTAAGCAGAAAAAAAGAAGTACTGAGAAAAGCTTCAGCTGAAGGAGTCATCTATCTTCAGCAGGACACACTTAAACTTATTCAGAAAAATAAAATAAGAAAAGGCAATGTATTGGTTACAGCCGAATTGGCGGGAGTCTCCGGAGCTAAAAAAACTTCAGAACTTATACCGCTCTGCCATAATATATTTATAAGTAAGATTGATGTTAAAGCTGAAATAGTTGATTCAGGAGTAAAAGTAACAGGCGAAGCTGTCTGTACAGGAAAAACCGGTATTGAAATGGAAGCTCTTACAGCTGTAAATATTGCTTTGCTAACAATTTATGATATGTGTAAGGCCGTTGATAAAAAAATGAAGATGACTGAAATAAGTCTTATCTCAAAAACTAAAGAAGAGCTCAAATAAGAGATTACCTGCGAAGCATATAGTGAAAAAACAACTTTGCGTTTTCTGCAACTTTAAAAAGAGGATATTATTATGGCTAAAGTTATTTCATTAAATATTTCTGAAGAAAAAGGAACAATTAAAAAACCTGTAGACAAAATAATTGTTGACAGCAGGGGAATACAGGGAGATGCCCATGCCGGACAGTGGCATAGGCAGATTACTCTTTTATCAAAAGAAAGAATAGAAGAATTTTCCAGAGAAATTGGAAGAAAAGTAAACTACGGTGAATTTGCTGAAAATATAACGACTGAAGGAATAGACCTGACAAAAGCAAGAATACTTGACAGGTTTAAAATAGGAAAAGTTGAACTTGAAGTTACTCAGATAGGCAAAAAATGCCATGGTGATGCATGTGCTATTTACAGAGAGGTTGGAAAATGTGTAATGCCTAAAGAGGGGATATTCTGCAGAGTTTTACATGGGGGTAAAATTAATACCGGGGATACGTTAGAGTATATACAGAAATCACTGCGTACAGCTGTGGTAACTATAAGTGACCGGGCCAGCAGCGGAGAATATGAAGATTTAAGCGGACCGGAAATTGAAAGAAATGTAAAAAACTTTTTTGCAGAGAAACCCTGGAGGCTGTTATTCCATAAATTAGTTATCTCTGACGACCCTGAAAACCTTAGAGAAGAGTTAAAGCTGATTGCACAAAACGGCTTTGATGTCATTTTTACTACCGGTGGTACCGGGATAGGCCCCAGAGACAACACACCTGAAGCAGTTAACAGCCTGATTGACAAAATTATTCCCGGAATAATGGAGCATATAAGGGTTAAATACGGCTCAAAAATACCGAATGCTCTGTTGAGCAGATCGGTTGCAGGTACAATCGGCAGGTCTTTAATTTATACCCTGCCCGGCAGTGTTAAGGCTGTAAAGGAATATACCGCTGAAATATTACCAACTCTGGAACATTCAATTTTTATGGTAAAAAACATTAATACACATTAAACACGAATTTTGTTATGTCTATAAAAACAGTTTTTGACAACCATTCCGAAGATTATGACAGTTTAAGGCGTAATTTAATTCCGTGTTTTGATGATTTTTACAGAACAGCTATAGAAATCATCCCTTTTAATGAAAGGAAAAATATTAAGGTGCTTGACCTCGGTGCAGGCACAGGCATTATGTCGGAAATGATTGCTTTGAAATACCCGGAATCCGAAATTACTCTTATAGACCTTTCTAATAGGATGCTTAATATCGCTAAAAGAAGGCTTTCAAAATTTAATAATAGAATAAAATATATTGAGCAGGATTACTCTATAGGCAAAATTGAAAAAACTTATGATCTGATAATATCTTCTCTTTCTATCCACCACCTCGATAAAAACGAAAAAAAACTGCTTTACCGGAAATGCTTTAATTCTCTGACTCAGGACGGGGTATTAATTAATGCTGACCAGGTACTAGGTGAAACTGCTGAAATTGACAAAATATACCGTGATAAATGGATTCAGGATGTAAAAAATAACGGAGTATCAGAAGAAGAGCTTTCCGCGGCATTAGACAGAATGAAGGAAGATAAAATGTCAACATTGCTTTTTCAGACTACCTGCCTCAAAAATTCAGGCTTTTGCAATGTAAACTGCTGGTATAAAAATTTCAGTTTTGCAGTATTCAGCGGGCAGAAGAAGAAAAAACAAGAATGAATTCAGCCTAAAACTTATATTTATCATTCAAGCTGTTTAATAGTTTTTATTTATTCGTCTTACTGTCTAATAAAGAATTAACTTCATCAAAAATAAAATTTATATATGGTGAGTCTGTTTTTTTTACACATCTCCTATATGAATTGCCTGTTCGCTGTACTTTAAAGACTTCATGAAGCTCATCAAGCGGATCAAGTAAACGTTTATTTATATGTTTTATATAAAATAGACCGCAAATAAACGAAAAACAGGCAATAAATGCTATACCCCATGCTCCTGCAAACCCAAGTCTTCTCGCTTTTCCCTGTGCGTGAACCATAGCATCTCTGTTTATCGCAGTCAGTTTGCTAATATAAATAATTATTTTAGATATAGAATCCCTGTTACCAGATAATGCAGATTTAGAATATTTTTTTATTTGTTTAATAACCTGACTTTCATTTTCTTCTGTTATATTTCCTTCGCATATTTTCAGGAAAGCATAAAATTTCTTTTTATTTTCAGTTGTAATATTGCTGTTATTTGATTCAGCGAGTACCATCAGCATTTTTTCACATGCCTGAATAGTATGGTCATTTTCAGACATTATTTTAGCTATTGCAGGACTCATTCTATTTAACAGAGCTATTGAGCTAAAAACTAAGATTAAATTTAAAATTACGAGAAGCCAAGTACCTAAAAGTACAGATTTTTTAACCAGCATATCAATACACCTTCATTATTTTAGAAATTGCTTCTGCTCTGGAAATTACAATAAGATTATCTTCTCTCATCAAAGTTTTCTGAGGGTCAGGCAAAGTTATTTCATTAGTTTCTGTATTCCTTACAGCAATTACAGTAATTTCATATTTTTTGGGAAGTGATAAATCCAATAAGCACCGGCCTATAAATTTATCAGGCAGGTTTATCTCTGTAATATTCAGGTCATTACCAAGGGGCATTTCGCTTGCAACTTTTGAATATACAAGTTTTGTTGAAAGTCGTCTGCCGAATTCTTTTTCTGGATTAACCACCAAGTGTGCTCCAACAAGCTTCAGTATTCGTTCATGTATATCATTACATGATCTTGAAACTATATGTGAAACCCCAGATTGTCTCATTAGAGCAGTGCAAATTATAGAACTATCCTTTGACTCTTCACCGATTGTGCATATAGCTATATTTATTTGCTTAGAGATTATTTTAGATAATTCAAGATCGTTCGTTACATCCATTTGGACGGCTTCTATACCTAAACTGGCCGCTTTGTCGACTAACTCTTTGTTTTTATCCAATGCTAACACCTCTACTCCTTTCTGGAATAAAGACTCTGCAACAGACATACCTAATTGTCCTAATCCAATCACTAAAATTTGTTTTGGCATAATTAACTATTCCTATTTTTTATTATGAGATCGTTATTTTAGCTTCAGGATAATCAGCCTTGGTTGAGATGCACGGAGTAATTAGAATCATAAAAATAGTTAGAGGACCGATTCTTCCCAGAAACATCGTAACCATAATAATTATCTTTCCAATTTCATCAAGTGCATTTGTGACACCCATTGATAACCCGACTGTTCCAAGGGCTGAGAAAGCTTCAAACACAAGATCTTTTGATGATGTAAACTGTGTCAGTTCTAAAGCTGTGATAGAACAGAATACCAGTATTATACCGGCGCAAACCACAGCAATAGCCTTATATACTGTTTTAGGCATTATTTTTCTATTTCTGATTATAATATCAGAATTGCCTCTTATAATTGAACTGATACAAAGTACAAGCATTGCCAGAGTAGTAGTTTTTATCCCTCCTGCAGTCCCGCCTGGACTTCCTCCTATAAACATAAAAATCAGCATAAAGAAATATGTAGGGGGACTAATAGAAGAAATATCAACAGAATTAAAACCGGCTGTACGCAAAGTTACTGACTGAAACCAGGCATTATTTATTTTATCCCAAAAGGAAAGACCATTTAAAGCCTCATTCCACTCAACAGTTGCTATATATATCGTCCCTGTAACAAGAAGTAATATTGTTGTTATGAGAACAATATAAGCGTGAACAGATATTTTTCTGAAAGAAATAAATTTTGGGACCAGTACACATACCCCTGGAGATAGTCCACCAAGAATTATAAGAAATGCGACTGTTTGTAATATTAACGGCTGATTATGATAATTAATGAGGCTGTTCGATTGAAGAGAAAAGCCGGCATTACAAAAAGCAGATACAGAAGTAAATATTCCTCTCCACAAGGAGGAAGTGAAATTGTTTTCGTTAAAATAAAAAAGTAACGTTAAAATAACTGCACCTATCAGTTCTGATACAAAAGTGAATATGATAACTCTCATAATAGATTTATAAAGCTGTGAATGTTCATCACCGCTTATAGTAGCCAAAATCCGTTCTTGCTTAATTGAAAAACGTTTACCTAAAGAATAAACGACTGTAGTTGCAATAGCCATAATCCCTAATCCTCCGGTTTGAATCAAAACCATTATAACAAGCTGTCCAAAAAAAGAAAAATCCACTGGTGTGTCGAGTACGATCAGGCCTGTTACGCAAACAGAACTTACAGATGTAAAGACTGCATCAATCGGTGAAATTATTTTCCCGGCAGCAGCTGATATAGGAAGCATTAATAACAGAGAACCAACGCAAATTAAAGCAAAAAAAGTAAAGAATAATATTCTTGCGGGATGATTTATCACGGGTTCGAACCATGAAAAATTTAGGCTCTCTGTATTATTATTATTAATAAGAGAAATTAGACAGTTTATGGGCCATAAAATAGCAAACCATATTATATGGAAATTGATAAACGAACCTATAATTACGAAAAGAAGAATTGCGGGGAAAAATACAAAGCATAATTTTTCTCTTTTTGTGTTTGAATAATTATAACTCCAAGCAAATCCTAAAATTCCTGATATAAAACATGAAAGGAATACAACCACGGTTATATAGCAGGGATCATTGTAAAAAGTAGAATATGTTAATACAGTAAATATAATCGAAATAATACTTGCGGATTTAGCTCTATTTAAATATCTGATTTCATTATTAAATTGAAAGTTAATCGTTGAAGTATGTTCGCTTATATAAAAAATTAGATATGAAAAGAGGATAATAAATATTAAAAAGCCGTAAGTGCTTGTCATAGTGAATTTTAAAAAGATTGCTGCAGATAATAAAATACCTATATATGCCAAATTTTTGCTTAGCATAAGTTTATACACTGTAAATATACCGGCGGCAAACAAAAAAACTGATGAAATAACAGTTAGAATGAATGGTAAAGAAGAAAAGTTTAATCCTTGATTACCAAAAAACCAGAAATAAAGAGCGGGCGGAATAGTGGAAAATATAAATAAACTTCCTTCGAGTCGATAAATAGGTAACATTTCAGGATTATACTTATTAAATTGCTGTTCGTCTTTCATAAATTGTAAAATAATTGATTTGTAAAGTTCAGAATAACTTTATTTGTATCATACATAATTTCAATATTTTTATTACTATATTTCAAAAATTAATTCAGCTTTTGTATGTATGCGTACATGAAATATTTCCTTTTTCCTTATTTCTTCCAGAAAGTCGGCAGGAAAATTACAAGGACAGTATATAATTCAAGCCTGCCTAAGAGCATTTCAAAAGTAAGAAGGAGTTTCCCGGAAACAGAAAACCATGCATAAGTGCAGGCCGGGCCGACATCTGCTAAACCGGGCCCTATATTTCCTATACAGGCAGCTGACGCTGTGAGAGCGGTAACAATGTCCCTGGTCCCCAAACAGCACAGCAGAATGCTGAATAAAACAAAGAGGCCAATAAAAATAAAAAAAAAGGATAGAGTCCTATGTAGAATGGTATTATCGATTCTGTGTCCATTAAGGCGAATATTGGACAACGATCGCACAAACAGCCTTCTTTCAATCTGGGCAATGCTGTATTTAAGCAGAAGCAGTATTCTTGAGTTTTTGATTCCGCCGCCGGTCGAACCGCCGCAGCCGCCGATAAACATAAGTATAAGCAGTATAAGGCCGCAGTAGGCCGGCCATAAGTTGAAATCTGCAGTTGCAAACCCTGTTGTTGTTATTATTGATACAACCTGGAATACAGAAAACCTTAATGATTCAAAAAACCCGGCATTTTTATACATTACTCCTGAAGTCATTTCTATATCCGTTCCAGTCAGTGATATAGCCACAGTAACAGTTGCTATTAGTATAATAAAAAAATAAAATCTGAATTCTTCATCTTTAAAATGCATTAAAGGTTTTCCCCGTAAAAGTTTGTAGTGAAGTACAAAGTTGGCACCTGCTAGAAACATAAAGAAAGTCACTATTGAGTCGATATAGACACTATTGTAGGCGCCTATACTTGCCTGCTGTGTAGAAAACCCTCCAGTGGCAATTGTACTGCATGTCGTACACCATGATTCGAACAATGTCATCCCGCCGCTCCAAAGCAGGACTGTTTCTATTACCGAAAGCAACACATAAACTGTCCAGAGTATTTTCGCAGATGTTGCTATACGAGGAGTAATCTGGTCATCTGTAGGGCCTGGAACTTCGGCATTATATAACTGATGTGCACTCAGCCCTAAAGTAGGAAGAATCGCCAGAGAAAGTACGACAATTCCCATACCCCCGAGCCAGTGTGTCAGACTTCTCCAGTAAAGGAGCCCGGCCGGTAAGTCTGCAAGTCCGTGACTCAACTTTGTCCCGGTAGCTAATGCAAGATCTGGGCTTATAATACTTGCTCCGGTCGTTGTGAATCCGGACATGGTTTCAAAAAATGCGTCGTACCAGTTGAAGTGAGATACCAGGCAGAAAGGGATGGAACCGAAGATAGCGGCAAACAGCCAACCGAAAGTAACGATGCCGAACCCTTCCCTGAAACCGAACTGGATCTCAGTTTCCCGAAATATATACCTGAATGCAGCTCCAACAGCGATTGTGAAAACTGATGATATTAAAAGGCGACATATAACGGAGGAGCTGTTGTCCATAAGCCAGGCTACAGGTACCGAAGAAAACATCGCTATTCCAATGACAACCGTTAATGATGATACTACTTTTATGACAAGCTTAATATTCATTTATAGTTTATTTATTACTTTTCGTTCTGAAAAATCTTCTGTTTTTAAATAGAATCTCAAGTTTTTTAATAACAGTTGGTGTGGATATGGCTACAACCTGATCACCCGGTTTAAGCTGGAGGCTGCCGGTAACAGGCATAAATTTGGTATTTCTGAAGACTACAGAGAGTACAGCAGGCAGTTCATCGTCGAACATGGAAATCTCCTTTTCACAGATTTTGGAAGAAGGTTTTACATCCAGTTCATAGACATAGGTATTATTAATCCTCTGGAGTATAGCGTTGATTCTTCCAATGTCTGTATCGAGTATCTTAAGTACAGAGTTGACAGCAGCTATTCTCGGACTGAAACCGCAGTCTATAGCATTTATTCCGGGGACTATATCTACATACTCCGCTTTGTTAGTTATTGTTATAACTTTCTTAGCCCCTTTCTTTTTAGCCAGAATGCAGGTTAAAATATTTTCCTCGTCATCTTCTGAGGTGCTTATAAAAGCTTCACATCCGGAAACGCCGGCTTCTTCAAGGACATCACTGTTAGTGGGGTCCCCGGTTATTACCATAAAACCATCATCAAGTTCGCTTAATAAATTTTCTCCTTCAGCAGCTGATTTCTCAATAAGCCTTATCTTATAACCGAGCTTTAAAAGCCTTTTGGTTAAACCTTTACCGGTTTTAGTTATACCTACTATGATAATTGTTTTTTTAGGCTGAGCATCAGGGTTGGCATAGTCTATAAACTTTTTTATATCCCTTTTATGGCCGGCTATATACACCTCATCATCTCCGGCAAATATAGTGTTCCCGAACGGTGTAAGCAGTTTCTGGTTCCGTATAATAGCTGAAAAAGTTATTCTCTTAAGCAGTTCCTGGTCAGGAAAATCAAGAATTCTGGTCCCGGTGACCGGTGAAAGCTTTGGTATCTTTACCGCAGTTAATTTAATATCAGGAACATTGAATGTGATATTCTCTACAATGGAATTATGCGCAAGAACATTGGCTATTTTATCAATGCATTCAAAAACAGGATATATAATATGGTCAATACCGAGCGTTTTCGGAGTAAAACCGGCTTTTTCCGCAAAGAAATCGTTTGATGACAGACGGCATACTGTTGTTTTTACTTTGAAATGTTTCGCAATTTGACATGCCAGAATATTCGATGCATCATTCCCGGTTACAGCTATTACCAGGTCCGCAGTTTCAATCTTTGAACTCAATAGAGTGTTTACCGAGCCGCAGCTGCCGCAAACAGTCATAACATCAAGTTTATCTTTCAATCTCCCTAAAAGATATTGAGAAATATCAACAACAACAATGTCATTCTGCTTATTATACAGTGTATATGAGAGCTGTTTTCCTACTTCACCCGCCCCAAGTATTATTATATTCATTTTAAGTAGTATGACCGAAGTTAAAGTTAATATTTTTCCAAAAAGACAATAACACGCTTATTATATCAGCACAACAGCCATAATCAACTGCATTAAAAGCATATTTATTTAAAGAAAACTCCGGATTCTGAAACCCCAGTTCCAGCTCTGCAGTATGCGGGATTTACTTAATAACTTAATTCGCTTCCAGGCTGCGGGTTGCGACGAGATTTGCACCGGTTCCGGCAATATTTTTACATATGACTTCCCCGACCTTCACCGGGGCTTTGACTTCTATCCTGAAAACCTCCTCCATAACCTTTTTCATTAAACATTTTCCAACTGTAGTATCAGTTTTTACCGGAAGGAGGTCGATTGAAGCACCTTTTATTTTTACTGTAGAAGTAACAACTCGTTCAGGATTAAAAATTTCCTTTTCAGCATAGGCTTTGCCGCGTTTACAAGTTGCACCGTCAACACTGATTATTTTATTTGGCTCGTATATTACATCCAGGCTACAGCCCAGTGGACAGCTTATGCAGATTAAATTCTTTTTCATTATATAATAATCCTCCGTAAAAAGTTTATGCTATTCAAAATAGACATCGAGCTGACTACAGTTTTCGGGAAGTTTCTTTAATGGGATCCGCTGCATTTCACTCGGAAATACTTTTCTATGTTTTTTCTTATACAAGATTTCATCCCCGGATTTCACATAAAGAGTAACATTTTCAGCCGGTGCCATTGACCTCAGCGATATAAGGTTTTCTTTCCCGGTTTCAGCTTTGGACGGAAGTACATATCTGACAAGGTTTCCCGGCTTGACCGGAATCTCCTCTGCCTTTTCAAGTAGGTTCATAATATATTTAGAGGCAGCTTTTCCGCATATTTCAGATTCTTCAGAAACATAATCTACAAGGTCATGAACATGAAGAACATTGCCGCAGGCAAAAACTCCGGGAATGTTTGTCATCAGATTATCGTCTACCAACGGTCCGCTTGTCACTTTGTCAAGCTCAACACCGATTTTAAGAGAAAGTTCATTTTCCGGTATCAAGCCTACAGATAAAAGCAGAGAGTCACACTTAAGGGTGAACTGTTCTTTCTTCAGCGGCTCGCGATATTCATCTATAGGTGCTATATCAACTTCAGTTATCCTGCTGTTGCCTTTTATATTTGTAACTGTATGAGAAAGGTAAAGCGGAATGTTAAAATCATTGAGACACTGAACAATATTTCTGTTCAGACCGCCCGGATACGACTGAAGTTCAACAACAGCTTTAACTCTTGCACCTTCCCATGTCATGCGCCTTGCCATTATAAGCCCTATGTCTCCGGATCCGAGTACGACAATTTCCCTGCCCGGCATGTAACCAAACCTGTTAACCAGTTTTTGTGCAAGCCCTGCTGTCATAACTCCTGCCGGCCGGCTTCCGGGTATAGCAATATTGCCACGGTTTCTTTCCCTGCAGCCCATTGCAAGAATGACTACTTTTGCTTCAGCCTGGACAAGCCCTTCTTTTTCTGACATCAGTATAACTGTTTTAGAATCGCCGTTATCTATAATGTCCACCGCACATGTATTGACCATGGTACTGATGTTTGTTTCATTAACTAAGTCAATATATCTTTCAGCATATTCAGGGCCTGTAAGTTCCTCTTTAAACCTGTGCAGGCCGAAACCGTTATGTATACACTGTAGCAGGATGCCCCCGAGTGCATCTTCACGTTCAGTAAGAAGAATATTATCGATTCCGTTATTTCTTAATGATAAGGCTGCAGCCAGACCAGCGGGGCCGCCCCCGATTACGATTGCATTAAACTCTTTTCTGATCATTTTCCGTTTCCTTTCTGTATTGGATACGGTGCAATTTCTGAACCTTTTCCTTTTTTACTTATCAGCTCAAACGGTATTCCGGTTTCTCTGTGTATGATTTCCATAACTCTCGAAGTACAGAAACCTCCCTGGCATCTTCCGGTACCGGCTCTTGTAGCAAATTTTACACCGTCAAGCGTGGTATGTCCGGATTTTATTGCTGCTACAATTTCACCTTCAGTAATATTTTCACAGCGGCACACAAGCTTAGAGTAATCGCTGTCCTTTTTTACTGCATTGTCATAATTGTTAAAATCTCTCTCATCGATAAAGTGCCTTATCCTGACAAACCTGCTTTTCCTCTGAGGATTGAAATCCGGTTTATGTTCAAGTTTAACTCCTTCTTTGATAAGTACATTTCTTATGTACTCGGCTATTGCCGGAGAAGCAGTTAAACCCGGTGACTGTATTCCCGCCGCATTGATAAAACCCTCCACTTCTGTTTTGCCGAGGATAAAATCACCGCCTGTAGCAACCGGCCTAAGGCCGACAAATGAAGTTATAATATCGGAAGTCCTAATACCCGGAACCATTTTCTGGGCATACTGAAATACCTCTTTAAGGCCTTCTCTGGAAGTACTGAGGTCATGTTTATCATCTACGTCAACTGCTGTAGGTCCTACCATTACCGGCCCGTCTACAGTCGGAATTACCAGCATCCCTTTTGAGGTCTGCTTCGGACATGGAAAAATAACTCGGTGAACAAGCCGGCTCACCCTTCTGTCAAGAAGGTATTCCTCGCCTTTCCTCGGATGAATTTTGAAGTTATGCAACCCGACATAACTGGCTATATTATCAGCGAAGAGGCCTGCGGCATTTATAATATATCTTGAGATTATCTTATTACCGTTTTCTGTCTCTATTTCAAATTGCTCTTCAGTGTTTTTACCAATCCAGGAGACTTTGCTTTCCAAAAAAAGCTCGACCCCGTTTTCTACGGCATTGTCAATCAGGGAAAAACAGTATTCATACGGGCATATTACACCGGCAGTGGGCGCGTACAGGGCCCCCATAACGTCCGGATTAAGGTTAGGTTCCATTTCCAAAACTCTTTCACGTCCTATAAGCTCCAGGTATGGTACCTTATTTTGCAATCCTCTTTCATAATATGTCTGCAGTATTCTCAGTTCATCTTCAGTGTAAGCAACCATAAATTCACCCCTTCTTTCAAAAGGGAAGTCGAGTTCTTCGCTGAGCTGGTCAAACATTCTGTTGCCCGGGACTACCAGCTGCCCTTTCAGTGTTTCCGGCGGAGCATGGAAACCGCCATGAATAATACCGGAGTTGGCCTTGCTTGCACCAAATGATACATCTGCCTCCTTTTCAATTACTGCGGTACCGAGTTTATAGCGGGATAATTCCCTGGCTATTGCAGCTCCGACAACTCCGCAGCCTATGACAGCGACATCAAATTTTTTCTGCATTTTTGATACTCCTAAAATAAAGAATTCACAGCGCCTTTAAAAAGTCGCTGTGAATAAAAATAATTTTATAGCCTGTCAACTATTTTAGTTTTCGCTTTTCTTTTCAGAAGTTGTTGTTTTTTTTGCTGAAGAATGTGATTTAGATGTTGATTTAGTTTCTTTTTTACCTGTAGTTTTCTTCTCTTTTTTATCAAATTTATTTAAAAAGTCATCAACAGAATCACGTACATTTTTAGCAGCGTCAGATGTGATTTCACCTGATGCATCAAGCACGGAATCAAATGCTTTTCTTGTATTGCTGGCTGCATCTGAAGTAATGGTTTCGCCTGCGTCAAGGACAGAATCCAATACACTTCTAACGCTTTTGCCTAAACTTGAACTGATATCTCCGGATGCGTCAAGAACCTGATTTAAAGATTCTCTAACATTCTTTTTAGTGCTGCTCCCTGTTTCTTTTGCTTTGTCCAGACCATCGTCGATAGCCTTATGTATATTTTCAGAAGCGGATTTTGAAATATTGCCGGCTGCATCCATAACTGCGTCTGTAGCATCGTGAAGATTATTTGATATGTTATCAGGAATCTTTTTGTTGATTTCATCTACAACTGAATCAAACTTATCAGTAACCCATTTAGTTACATTGTCTTTTTCCGATTGTTTTTTCTCTGTCATAATTGACCTCCATATATATTTGATGAACAGACATTCAGAATTTGAAATTCCAAATATGTAATATATATAGATTAATACGTGAATTTTTTTTTTCAAGGAATTGACACTCCCTTATTAAATAATATATGGAAAAATGTGTAAAAAGTGTAAAAATATAATTTATCTGATGATTGACGGCTTCGGCATTCCGCCGGAAGGATGGGATGCTTCCGTATACTCAGTCTTTACGGAACCGGATTTTATTGAACTGATAAAAAACTATTCAGTTGCCGTTGACGCATGTTTGGGTATAAAGGGCATTCCTCAAAGTGCAACCGGACAAACTTCGATGTTTACAGGTATTAACGCAGCAGAATTTTTAGGCAGACATTATGCTGCATTTCCCGGAAAAAGCCTTAAACAGATTATTGCGGAAAACAATATTATGCTGAAAGTCCGGGAGCTTGGAATGAAATCTGTTTTTGCGAATGCATACATTAATTACAGCCTAAAAGAAATGTTTAATTCACGGTTCTGTTCAGTCACTACCGCGATGACATATTCGGTTCAGGAAGATTCATTTTTAATCCAGGATTTAAAGAAAGGGAAATGTGTTTATCACGACATAACCAACTGGACACTCAGTAAAAATTTTTCTCTTCCGCTGATCACCCCTGAGACAGCCGCCGCAAATTTGATCTCACTCTCTCAAAAAAACAACTTTACCCTTTTTGAATATTTTCTGACAGATCATGCCGGCCACAAAAACGATTTTGATTTGTTGAAAAAATCTTTACGCAACCTAAGCAGGTTTGTTATGAGTTTATATGAAAAGTTACCAAAAGATACCATGCTTCTTATATGCAGCGACCACGGAAACTGTGAAGATATAAATAGTAAAACCCATACCTTAAATCCTGTCCCTCTGATAACATTAAGCCGCAAGAAAAAAATTAAACATAGTGCAAAATCAATTATTAACATATATAATTTAGTGTTAGAATTCTTATAATCAAAACCTTTTGGTTGTCGAGAAATAGAATGTATGTCCAAGTTCAGTTACGAAGGACAAAAACCATAAAACCGCATACACTTGTGTATAACTTAGAATATTGGCCAGCTATGAGGAAAAAGGATAATTTCAAAAAAATAAGATATGAGACTTTTAAGTTTTTTCATATTATGCGCAGGGAAGTATGGTCTGCTGAAATAAACGAGTGCTTTATTCTGTTCAGGCCAATATTGTTTTTATATAGATTTTTTTATTTTGTCTTCAGTGATTTTGCAAATAAAAAAACGGTGATGATGGCGGCTGCTCTGAGCTATGCTACCGTCCTGGGAATTATACCGATTGTACTGGTTATTGTTGCTTTATCGAAAGGTTTTCTTGAAGAAAGGTTTGTAAAATATACTCCGGAGATTGTAGACTATTTTGTCCGGAAGCTGCTTCCCTTTTTTAAAGATCTTCCTGAAAGTGGCAGTGGAGAACAGCTCTACCAGAGTATACAGAATTATATTAACACCCAGCTTGTACCTACTATAACAAATCTGGACTTCCAGCAGATAGGCCTTTATGGCGCCCTGGTTCTTATAGTTATATCACTTTCACTGATAAGAACTATTGAAAAAGCTTTTAATGATATATGGGGTGTAGTTGTAAAAACCAGCCTGCATAAGATGATTCTGAGATATTGGCTTATTATTGCTCTCTTTCCAGCTGCTCTCCTGGTGATTCTCTGGATTACAGGCTTCAGCGTAGTTCATGATGTGATAAAACTTAAAAATCAGTTCTGGATTACAAAAATCTTTGGAGACCAAATGTTTACTACGGGAATACTGTGTGTGCTTTTTGCTGTCGTATACAAAATAATACCGAACATAAGGGTCCGTTTTATTCCTGCTCTTATCGGCGGAATAATTGGGGGAACGCTGTGGCAGATAAATAATACTTTAAGCTTTCTTTTTGTTTCAAATGCATTAAGAACCCACTATTTGTATGGAAGTATCGGTATTGTTCCAATATTTCTGGTTTCATTGTTTGTAGGCTGGCTTATTGTACTGTTCGGGGCACATATAGCATATGGGATACAGAATCTGGAATTCTATCGCATCAGGCTGCTGTCTACAGACCTGCAGCCGTCCGATCTTCAGGAAATTGCAGTCCTCTGCTGTGCTGTTATTGCTATTAAGATGCAGAACAGAGAAGATCCGCCTACCGCAGAAGAACTTGCCGGACTTTCGGGCCTGCCTTTCGGATACTTTTCTAAAGTGTTGAGTATATTTAATGAGAGAAAAATAATATATGAAACAAGTGATGATCCCCCTATGTATATTCTCTGCGTGTCACCCGATAAAATACGACTGAAAGAAATTATAGACACTGTAATCGGAAATAAAAATGAGGCTAGACTGCCCCTCGTTTCAAATAAAAAACTCTGGCACGCTTCAATCAGACTCTGCACAAACTACAGAAACAGCTACAGTGAAAATGCAAATCCTACGCTCGATAAAATAGCAGCAAAACTCAGTGAAAATATTGCACTGGAGTCTAAAGACCATAGCAACAGACTACAGTCCTCACCCTCCACGCGCACCTCTTGAGGGAGCTTCTTTATCAGGGGGGTTAATGACTGGTACCTGATATTGCATCACACCCCCGCCTTAAGTTGAATAACTAATGATAAATAAAGGATTATAAACATTAATCACTTTAAAAACCTTTGTAAAATTCAAATGCATAATTTGGGTTCAACTTTAGCTGTTTAAACGGATTTGTTCATTCTCGACAAGCACTTTATGAAGTGCGCGCTGTGCATCTTCAAATTTATCTCTCTCAATAACAAACTGCATGTTAACCTGTCTCTGACATTGGTCTATAGCCAGTATATTGATTTTCTTTTCAGCCAATGCGTCAGCTGATTTAGATAAAAATCCAGGTATTGCCATGTTTGTTCCCATTACACATACAATCGCAACCTCATGGGTATTGATTTTTGAGTTGGGCAGAGATTTTTTAAGACGGCTTATCAGCTCATCTATGTTTTTTTCTTTCTCACTTATATAATGGGTGATTGTGTTTGCATTGGTATTTTTTGCAATATAGCTTATGGTTAACCTGTTGAATTCCTTTAAAAGGCGATAGTCATAACCCGGTGCCCCGACCATAACAGAATCCAGAGTTTCAATCGCTATTATATCATTTCTGCCGCAGATCATATCAATTTTCGGCTGAGGCGACTTATAGTTATTACTGATAAGAGTTCCGGGATGGTCAGGATCAAAGGCATTTTTTACCCTGATAGGAATCTTTTTCTGTTCCATTTCTTTTGATGCTGAAGAGTGAATAGCTTCCATATCCATATCGGCAAGCTGATCGGCTATATCAAAGTTCGTATTTCCAATTATCTCAACTTTATCTGCACCGAATATAAGAGGATCGCCTGTACATAAATGATATTCTTTATGAATAATTCCTTCGGCAGCATTAGTGACACATGCCAATTTGCTGAATGTTATTTCACTGTATCCTCTGTCAAAAAGACTCATCATCCCTTCTGAGCATTTTGTATAACCTGTGACTATCGGCATTTCTTTTGATATATCTATTTTTGAAAAAGCTTTTCTTATAACTTCATCAATAGGATATGTCTTTGTTTCTTTCCAGCCTGTAAAATCTACAAATATAGTTTTAATACCGTATTTTTTAAGAATAAGAGAAGTATTGTATGCACTGTGAGCTTCACCCAATGCACTTAAAAACTCTCTGCTTGGCGGCAGATAATTATCTGGTGACAAATGGCCGTAAGAGCGGATTCTCAGAAGGTCTTTGAGGCAGGTTCTTACACCTTCGACACGCTCTTCGACAAAAGCATTTGCCTTTTTTTTGTCTAAACCAATTTTGAATAAAGATCTGTTAATTTCAAGCATTCTTCCCTTGACATTATCAAGTGCCTTTTCCCATTTTTTGTTACCTTCTGCATAATATGTATATACTCCAGGTTCACCATTTTTTTTATGCTCAAGGAGAAGATTTGTTATTCCGCTGTAAGCTGATACAACAAAAATTCTATTATAGTATTCTGAAGAGGTTCGCTTTCCTATAAATATGTTATTTATAAGATCATCGAATCGGCTCATTGAAGTACCGCCTATTTTTTCAACAGTATGCTTATTCATAATACCTTTTTCCTTTAATATTTTGTTTTGTATTTTATACAGAATAGCGCGCGCATAACATCACACACATAAAGCAACATATACGGTTGAGTATAGCATCTATCTTATTGTAATATCATAACGCATTTACAAATAATGCTGTATTTGCGGAGCGCTATACGCCGTAGTGAGGAGGCTATGGCTTAACCCTGTTGCTTCGTGCCGCTTACGGTACTACGCAGGGCGTGCAGTTACAACTGCCTTATACCGTATTTGCGGCATTAGGCAGGACATAGATCGCGCTGTGTACAGCATTGTTTATTAATGCGTTATTTTTTACAATTTAATAAAATCTTACCCTGGCTTAATAATTAATCTTTCAGGTAAGAAGCTACATGAAAAGGATTTCCGTTTAAACGATTCTAATTATTATCAAATTTTTATAGAAAATTTGTCCTTAATTTTGTATGATATATTTAGAAAACAGGAACAAAGGAAAGGACAAATTCAATGAATACATTTTTATCACAGTTATTATTTGATTTCAATGATTTCACAGATAGAGACACTGGAATAATGGAAGTTTTTCAAAAAAGCAGGGAACTATCATAAAAATTCTCCAGCTACTGTTTATACTCTTTTTTGTAAATTATCGAATTTTTTGTTTAAAGTCTTGTGCTTTTTTAACATTCATGATAAAATGTAGGAATTATAATTAAGAATTATGTTTACTTAAGGGATAAAACAAAAAAAAGGATATAGCTGTGAGTAAAAGCTTATTTTTATTTTTTCTGTCAATACTGTTTAGTACCACTATATGCTATTCTGCCGATAAAATGAATGATGGACCTAAACCTGAAAAATCTGAATTGAGTAAAGCAGGTATGAAAGAACTCAGTGAAATGGATTTGAGCGAAAAATCAACGAAACGAAGCATTGAAACAGATGATATTCCTACACCGGAAAAGAAGAAAAGCCAGCAGTTCTGGGATAAAAAACTGGAAAATCCTATTCTTGAAAAAGCAATGCAGAAAAAAAATGAAAAGAAAACACCTGAAACAGACAAGCATTCTATACTGCATAAAATTGTTTTATACTTTCCTAACCGTTTAATAGATTTAACAGATATAATAACTTTGAAATTGGGATTTGGCCCTCAGGCAAGCCTGGAACTTACTTTCACAAAATGGTTCGAATTTGGTGGAAGTTACGGTGATAATTACTTTATTGAAAAAGGATATAACCGACAATACGGCGGTGGGTATCATGGAGGTTACAATATTTCCGGGGGCTGGGTAAACAGGCAGACTTGTATAACAGATTATACTTTCGGAACAGTAAGAAACTACATAATCACAGAAAATAAAAAATCGTTAATACCGTGCCCATGTGACGAAGTCTACCAAGACGGAATACTTGACTTTTGGAAAATCGGCATTCACGCAGGATGGCTTGCCAATGCCGCTGCAGCCGTTCACCCAGTAGCAATAGCAAACTTTTTTACCGGATTCTTTTTTGTAAGACTAACAGACACAGAAGAAATTTAGACTGAAATCAAATAGTTTTAACTTTATTTTGTAACAGAATGCATTTAAAAATAACATAAGGTAAATAATATTATGAATAAATTACCCAAAAGCGAACAGTTTGCCTGGACTATGGGCTTTGTAGGTACTGGAATTGGCGCCGGCATATTATTTCTGCCGTTGCAGGCCGGAATAGGTGGGATATTCTGTTTTCTTATCTCATGCCTGATAGCTTTCACTTTTTCCTATATATCCCATAAAGTATACGCTAAGCTTTTTATAGACAGCAGTAAACCTAAAGATTATCCGCAGTTAGTTCAGAATTACTTAGGCAATATTTTTTCTCTTATAACAGCAGTCCTTTTTTTCCTTTTAACTATAAGCTATCTTTCTATCTATGTAATGGGGCTTAATGTCGGACTTTCAGAATATCTTCTTTCACTCAATGTAATACCTCATCCGCTGGATAGTACAGACTGGTTTCCGTTTTTAATAATAATAGCTCTTACTTTGATAATATCATTGAATGAAAAAATTATTGTCAAAATAATGAGTTTAATAACTTTTCCGCTGATTATACTGTTATTAATTCTGTCTTTTTACCTAATACCCCATTGGAAACTGGATTATTTATTTTATATGCCGCCAACGGGCAGACAGTTTTTTGCTGGTATTTTTTATAATATACCAATATTAATCTTTGCAGGACTCTTTTTCCCACCGGTTGCCTCCATGGTTCTGTCTCACAGAAAAACTTTAAGGAACAAAGAGGGTGTTCAGTTCTATTCTTACAGAGCGATAAAAAGTGCCCAGATAGTTCTACTCGGATTCTCTATTTTTTTTACATTTTCCTGTCTTATGTCTACTCCGGTGCATGTTCTTAAAGACAACCTGGGCTCAAATTTAAATATTATGGCAATACTTGCAAAAGTTTATGATTCTAAAGAACTTTCCTTTTTCGGGCCTCTAATTGCAATTGTAGCAATAGTAACCTCGTTTCTCGGTTACTATTTCGGTACAAAGGAAAGTGCGAAAAACCTGATAGGTTTTTTTATGAAACGCTATAAAAATATCGATGAAGATGAGATGAGCAATGTTCTTGACAGCAAAAAGATAACTTTCTCCATAAATATATTCCTTGCCCTCTACCTCTGGACTATAGCAATGCTTAATTTCAACATTGAAATTTTTATTGGTCTGACGAGTGCTCCTTTCACAGCTTTACTACTTTATATCATTCCTTTTATAATATTTACAGTAATATATAAATACAGAAGATTCAGAGGATTTTCTTATTATATGATAATTATCGGAGCTTTCGTACTTTTATTATCAGTGTGGATAGGAGATATTATTACTTATTTAGGTTAAAAATTAATCTTAATTGTTAATTAAATTCCTTTTTTTGAGCTTTTCGAAATTTCTGAGATTATGAATATCAGTGTAAACTGTAAATACAGTTTAAAGTTGCAAAGCTGAAATTCTCTCCACTATTTGCTGCCTTTTATTTTTTTTATCAGTTCCGCTTTGTTATCTGAGCGCATCAAATATTCTCCTATCAATAATGAGTTGCATCCGGCTGCAAGAAGACCCCTTCCAATTTTTACAGAAGTAATTCCACTCTCTCCGACAATAATTTTATCTTCAGGTATTTTAGGTATAAGTTTTACGGTTTTGTTAATATCAACGGTAAAATTTTTAAGATTTCTATTATTTATTCCTATTATTTTAGGTTTGGCTTCCAATGCCTTTATAAGTTCTGATTCATTATGAACTTCCACAAGAGGCTCCATCCCCAAATCCCTCCCTAACTGAATGTATTCTTTTAACTGTCCGGTTTCAAGCACTGAAGCAATAAGCAGAAATGAATCTCCACCCAAACATTTTGTTTCATATATCTGTTCTTCACTTATTATAAAGTCTTTTCTTAATACAGGAACTTTAACATTATTTTTAATTCTTCTCAAATAATCCGGATCGCCTTTAAAAAAATTGATATCAGTTAATACGCTTATAACATCAGCACCTGCTTTCTCATATTGCAAAGCTGTAAAAACCGGGTTAAAGTTATTTGAGATTACACCGGCAGAAGGAGAAGCCTTCTTTACCTCCGCTATCACTGTTGAAGCTTTATGGGCGGGTTTTAACGCATTAGTAAAACTTAGAGCTTTAGGGATATCTCTACAACGTGCTTTCAACAACGGCAGCCGCGATTTAAGCGACCTAACCTGCTCCTGTTTATCCTTAATGATTTCAAATAGTATATCAGGTAAATATTGATTATCTTCTCTCATATAAAACATTCCTTTGCTATAACAAAAAGCTTCAAAATTAAATATTTAATCCTTGCGGACGTCGAAGTTAAAGGCGTTTTTGCCTTACTCCTCCCCCTCACGGAACAACCGCCAGATCTGACAGCGTCACTAATTTCTCGTGCGAAACCTAATAAATAATCTAAATTAACTGACAAACAATAAAGTTTCAATACAAAATTTTGCAAACCTGTAGTTATGAATATAAATTATATTATAATTCTAAGAAAATAGATTTAATTCATGAATAAATACTTTAATTAAGGAGCAGTAATAATGAAATTAAACTTCATCTTAAATAAACACTGCATTATCCCGCAATTAAAACCAGAGAGAAATAAACAAATACTGATAGAAAAACTTGTTAACGCACTTTACGCCGGCAGCACTATAAAAGATGAAAAAGTTAATAAATACGATATCATTGAAGCTCTTATAAACAGGGAAAATGAACAGACTACAGCCCTTGGAGAAGGACTTGCGTTCCCACATGCCAGAATTGAGGGCTTAAAAAAGTCTTATACTCTTTTTGCAACATCCAAAAAAGGCATAGACTTTGAAAGTTTAGACGGTGAACTAACAAACTTTTTTATTTTGAATCTGGTTTCAGATAAACAACCGAATATTCTCTTAAAAACAAGAGCTGCGGTTTCAAGGTTTCTTTCTTTAAAAGATATAAGAGAACAAATATTGGAATGTGAAAATATTTCAGAAATTTGGAACATTATAGAACAAAGCAACATTGAAATGAGCTATGATATTACAGCACGCGATATAATGTCCCCGCAAAATGTATGGATTTCGGAAGAAACCCTTCTTAAAGATGCCGCGCGTATGCTGCACAAACACCATGTTGATTCCCTCCCCGTCCTGGATAAGAATGAAAATCTTCTCGGTGTTTTATCTTGTCTTGAGCTTTTCAGCTACAGTATGCCGGATTTCTTTTTCAACCTTCGTAAAATATCTTTTATTAAGCATATGGATCCTTTTGAAAAATATTTCAAAGTCGACGAAAAACTCGATATTTCAGGAATAATGAAAACAGATAACCTACCGGTTGTAGAACCTTCAGCGACTTTAATGGAAATTATTTTTGAAATGACCGTCAACCGAAGAGAATTAATTTATGTGGTTGAAGATCAGAAACTTTTAGGAGTGCTGGACCGGTACTCCATAATAGATAAAATACTTGTAGTAATGTAGAAAAATTTTTATGACAGCTTCAATCTTAATATTTATAATTGTTTATATACTGATCGCTTCTGAAAAAATAGAGAAGTCACTTGCTGCATTACTGGGGGCCTCAGCTGTTATAGCATTCGGGCTTATAAGCTTTGAGGATGCGGTGAAATGCATAGACCTGAATGTGCTTTTCCTCCTGATTGGTATGATGACCTGCGTAAATGCTCTTGCTGAAACCGGTTTTTTCGAATGGATTGCTATTTATATTTCCAAAAAAGCCAAAGGGAATGCTCTGATGATTTTTTCTCTTATGCTGGTTGTAACTATGGTTTTTTCTGCTTTCCTCGATAATGTTACTACAATAATTCTACTTGCTCCTGTGACTATTTTAATTACACAGGTTCTTGAAATCCCTACTATGCCTTTCTTAATTATGGAAGCCCTGGCATCAAATATCGGCGGTACCGGTACCTTAATCGGGGATCCTCCCAATATTATTATAGGTTCCAAGCTCGGCTTAACATTTAACAATTTCCTCATACATTCAATGCCCGGTGTACTAATAATGTCAATAGTATTCATTACAACTGCATGTCTGATTTTAAGAAAAAAACTCCATATCACAGATGATGTTAAACAGAGAGTAATCAATTCATACCCTAAGCTTGCAATCAGAAGTAAAAGGAAACTTATAATAACCCTTTCTGTCTTATTTTTGGTTTTTGCCGGCTTTTTTGTTCATGGTTTTCTGCATATTCCTGCAGGTATAATAAGTATTACCGGAATGTGTCTTATCCTTATTTTATGTAAGGAAAAAACAGAGGATATGCTGAAAAATGTTGAGTGGGAAGCAATTTTATTTTTCATAGGTCTCTTTATGATGATAGGTGCACTGGAACACAACGGAGTTATAAACATTATGGCTGAATATATGCTGGATCTATGCGGTAAAAATTTGTTCGGAGCATGTATTATCATACTTATTGGAAGCGCAGTTCTTTCATCCCTACTTGATAACATACCTTTTGTTATAGCAATGACACCACTTGTTCAGAAACTAATGATACAATACGGCAGTTCCGGCACGGGGTCCCATCCATTAATATGGGCACTGGTTTTCGGAGCATGTCTCGGCGGTAACGGAACGCTAATCGGGTCCTCCGCAAATATTATCGTCACAAAGATCAGCGTAAGAAATGGATATCCTATTACCTTCGGTAAATTTTTCCTGTATGGATTTCCTTTCATGATACAGTCTTTAATTATTGCAATAATTTATATGTGGATTAGATATTTTCTTTTTTAAGCGGCAATATGTATTTAATTTTACAAGTATATATACACAAGTGTATGCGGTTTTAGAGATTTTTTAACGATGCCCAGCCGAGAATCGGACATCATTTCTCGCCACGGTTATTCAACGTTGATAAATAAAAATAAATCGTCTGGGGTATAGAAAGTGTATAAATTAAAGTTAATCAATTGTTTCAATTACTAAACAGGCATGCCCATTTTTTAGGAGCATTCACTATAGTAGCCAAATATAAAGCTTAAATAGTGCCTGAACGAAAACTCCTTATATTTCGTAATATCAAAGAGATATATGGCTTTTATCTAACGAAGATTGTAATTAATTGTTGGAGTACACGATTTATCGTGCAGGTCTGCAATTAAGCACGAACAAGCTGAAGCTTGAACTCCAACATTTTGATTTTTAATCGCAC